>DATHOL010000427.1:0-2916 GCA_035484895.1 Bacteroidia bacterium
CAAAAGCAAATTGAGTTGCTCCTCCGGTGTTCTGCTATCCTTCAATACAAAGGGAGCCAATATGATTGCCATAGCACCTTTTTTAAGGGAAAAGATATAATTCACCACATCGGTAACGGTCTCGCGCTTTACCTGTTTTCCTGAAACAGGTGAATAGGTTATACCGATACGGGCATAAAGCAATTTTAAATAATCATATACTTCCGATGATGTTCCAACTGTAGAGCGAGAAGTACGGGTAACAACCTTTTGTTCGATTGCTATAGCAGGTGATATGCCGCTAATAAAATCCACATCAGGTTTATTTATTTTACCTAAAAACTGCCGGGCATATGCAGACAAGGATTCCACATATCTCCGTTGTCCTTCAGCATATAGCGTATCAAAAGCTAATGATGATTTGCCGGAACCTGAAACGCCTGTAACAACAGTTAGTTTATTACGTGGAATGGTCAGGTCAATGTTCTTAAGGTTATGCATGCGTGCACCCTTAATCACAATTATCTTCTTAGCGTTTATTTTATCTTTTGGTTCGGCGGTCTTCACGTTTTTATAAAAGGTTTGCAAAATTACGACTATTTAATCCTTGTAGATAACAAAAAACCCTGCCAATTTGCTGACAGGGTTCTTTGGTCCACTATTAAATTGCTTCTTAGCGTCTGCTTCCAAATATCCTTAATAAGGCAAGAAACAGATTTATAAAATCAAGATAAAGGCTGAGGGCGCCCGAAATGGCTATCTTTCCGGTGGTTGAACCATCCGCGTTAATTTGAGCTCCTATATTTTTCAATTTTTGCACATCATAAGCGGTCAGCCCGGTAAAAATGGCAACACAAATAAAGCTGATCATATAGCTAAAACTATCACTATGCATAAACAAATTTACCACCGATGCGATTATTACACCAATGAGCAACATTAACATGAGAGAACCGAATTTGGTAAGGTCTGTATTAGTAGTGTAACCTACTACCGCCATCACTCCAAACATGGCTGCGGCAATAAGGAACACAGTGAAAATGGAGGATGAAGTATAAGCCAGAAAAATAAAACTAAGGCTCATACCCATAAGAGTTGCAAAAACAAAAAACACACCTATCATTGCAGGATAGGATAGTTTATTTATTCCGGCGCCCATTAATAAAACTAATCCAAGAGGGGCAAACATAACAATCCAGCCTAAAGCACTCATACTTGCACCTGTAGCCGTTTGGGTCATTAATGAACCAATTAAACTTGGGGTAGAAGCAAATAAATAAGATACAAATCCGGTAATTCCAAGACCTATAAACATCCATGAGAATACCTTTGATATAAATGTTTTTGACATCACTTCAGAACTTACATTCTGAACATCTATCGGGTCTTTAAAACTAAGATTTTGATTTTCCATAATATAATTGAGGTTTTATTTCTTATGCAAAGATACAATATTCACAAATTGCCTGCTGTTAAAAATATGTAAATTGATTTGCATTTTCTATCCGTCACGCCTTAAAAAGACGAACATTTAAAGAAATACCTTTAATTTGCAGCCAAGCAGTGCATAAATGGAAAAGAGCAAGAAACAAACGCTATCAGCTATCAGCTATACGCTATTAGCCGTTAGCTTTTTATTATTTGGATGTAAAAGCCACAAAAACATATCCAAAGTGGAGGTAAAAGATGATACCAAGCCAAGCATTCTTTCGCTTTTACCGGCAAAGCCTATTGAAAAAATTGATTTGCCTGTATTTATCCCGATCCTGGAACTTCAAAACCAGATAAACCAGATACTATTTGCACCAACCTATGGCAAATATTATATATGCAACGGACAAACTGATTGCGATAAACGGTTTAAAGATCTATACCTCGAAAACCCTATTCTTAGGGTAGTCGGCAATCTCATATCCATAAAAATGCATTTGTCGGGCAATACGCATATCCTTTTCCTGAGCCCGGGAATCTCTACGGATATTACCGTAACTGCTGTTCCTGAAGTGCAGAACGACACACTTTATTTCCGAAGCGTAAAGTTGGAGCAATCATCCGGGGATTTATTGCTGAACCTTACTTCAGCCATATTTGAAAAAGATATTGAACAAAAAATACAGCAGAATGCCTGGTATTCTTTTCGCCCCAGTTTAGAGGCTATTACCAACCAGGCCAAGAAGCAATTACCTGTTAAATACGGAGGGGCCGTTTTATTACTTAACCTTACCAAAATATATCTAAAAAAGGTAAGCATTCAATCATTACCTGACCAGGGTATCATGGCCGATTTTTCCGCGGACCTGGAAATAGAGGATAGTTCATTTGCCAGATAAAAAAAGGGATACCTTTTTTGAGTATCCCTTTTTACTAATTCATTTAAACTACTTATCTTATCAGTTGGAAATAACCATCCAGGCTAAATTGTTTTCCGTCGAAGTCGGTAGCTTTTATTATGTAATAATAGGTGCCATCCGCTTCCAGAACACCGGAAGTACTTCTTCCCGTCCAGTCAATATTCGGAGAAGTGGCTTCAAACATCTTTTGACCCCAACGGTTAAATATTTGAATGTCATATGTTTGCATACTGCCGGCTTCCACATGGAACACATCATTTATTCCATCTCCGTTTGGCGTAAATATATTTGGCACAACTAATTTTTCCAAAACATATACATCCTTAGTCAACGTATCTCTGCAACCGAAAGTATTGGTAGCTATCAGTGTTACAATATATGTTCCGGCCTGAATATACTCATGGAAAGGTGTTGTGTCGGTAGAGTTACTACCATCACCCAGATTCCATATATAATTATTCGCGTTTGTTGTCAGATTAACAAAGTTTACAAATCCGCCGCCTAGTATAGTATCAGGAGTCGGATAAAATGCAGCTACCGGCTGAGGAAACAAAACGACATTCACAGTATCCTTAATAACAGAACC
>DATHOL010000428.1:0-7722 GCA_035484895.1 Bacteroidia bacterium
TTATTCTTTTATTAATCATAGTGTATCTGATATTTAAAAATTCTTATTTGTCAAATATTGTTACCAAGCTATTAATACAGACCCATTTCCTGCGTTGCTTCCGGCTGTGTTAGTTTGTGAAGTGCCTCCATTGAAAGATCCTCCTGCTTGTCCATTAGGATTAGTGCTGCCATTATTATATCCACTTCCTCCGCTATAACCGCCTCCGGCACCTGACTCAGTATTACACGTACCTATAAAATCAGCTGCTCCGCCGCCACCAAAGCCACCAGGCTGATATTGACCTCCGGGAGCGCCTCCTGCACCACCCTCTTGAAATCCTGCTCCACCTGCTTGAGAATTGAATATATCATTTGCACCCGAGGTGAAAAAGCCTCCGCCACCGCCATCGCAATCTACTGCAGGGGCGCCGTTACCCCCAGTACCTGGATTTGTCCCTGTTCCACTGGTTGTGGTTGGAGCTGCTGTTCCACCTGCAGCATTAAATCCACCGCCACCGCCTCCGGAAACAATCATAGGGGTTGCGGTCGCAAAGTTTACACCTAACGCGACATAGGTGCCGCCACCACCACCCGCATAAGTGAATGAGCCAACAAGCCCCGGATATTGACCGACTAACATAGTTAATACCTGACCAGAACTAACGGCAAATGTACCTTTCATGGTAGCTCCATTTCCTCCTAATTTTGTAGCGCTCTTGCTTCCTCCCTGTCCACCTTTGGTTGTGATAGTAACTGAGGTAATACAGGAAGGGACATAAAATTGTTGATAACCACCCGTGAAAGCATAGGTAAATCCGGGTGCAGCAAAATGTAATGGATAAAGTACTACTGTATATGTAGCAATAGTTGTACCACAAGGGTTCGATACAGTGCATGTCATAGTTCCGGTTACCGGAGCACTGTTATTTGCTAAGGCTGCAGTCGTGATAGTCATGGTACTGTTAGTGCTCGAGCCTGAAATTGTACCAAGTGCAGCCGAAATTGACCATGAATAAGTGTAAGGTGTTGTACCTCCTGTTGGTGTGGCTGTATAGGTAACTGAAGCGGCAGGGCAAACTCCTAAGGCACCGGTAATGGCTGCGCTTGTAGGAGGGCTACCTGTACCCGGAGCCAGTGTGGAAGAAGCCGTTGCCGTACACCCATGGTTATCGGTAGCGGTAATGGTGTAAGTTCCTGCCGGGATTGCCGTGGTTGTTAAATTGGTTCCTCCGGTTGCAGTCCATGCGTATGTATAAGGTGCGGTACCTCCCGTTGCGGCATTAGCTGTAATAGTTCCTGTACCCCCTACGCAAGTTATACTCGAAGTAGAAGCTATGGTAATACCCAATGCGGAAGCGGGCTGTGTAACAGTAACCGAAGCAGTGGATGTGCAGCTATGGTTGTCGGTTACAGTAACAGTATAAGTATTGGCTGTAACAGTTATAGATGTTGTAGTAGCTCCTGTTGACCAGCTATAAGTATATGGGGTTGTGCCACCCGTTGGAGCGGATTGAACAGTACCATTACCTCCACGGCATGCCACATTGGTAAAAGTAACATTAGCAGCCAAAGCAGCTGCCGGCTGGGTAATAGTTACGACTCCGGTTCCGGAGCATCCACTATGGTCTTGTACTGTAACAGTATAAGTGTTAGCGGTAAGGCTTGGTGAACCATTTGTATTTCCACCGGGGCTCCAGGTATAAGTATAAGGAAGCGTTCCGCCTGTTGGTGCGGTTGCAGCTGAGCCGTTGCCGCCAAAACAACTTACGTTAGATATAAGACTGGCATTAGCAACAATATTAGTGGCGCCGACAAGTGTAACGGTACCTGTGGAGGAACACCCGGAATTGTCATGCACTGTTATGGTATATGTGCCACCGGCAAGTGAAGTAATAGATGAAGTAGTAGCGCCGGTTGACCATGAATAGGTATAAGGTGTTGTTCCGCCTGATGGGGCGGATGTGGCTGAGCCATTAGTACTGGAACTGCATGGGGCTGGGTTCACACCCGAAACATTGGCTAAAACAGAACTTACTGTTACAGAAAAAGTAGCAGGTGAAAGGCTTTGACAGGTTCCGTTATTAGCATAAACTGATATAATGCCCGAAACAGCAGAAGGAGTAGTAGAATAAGTAATGGTATTTGCTGTACTTCCGGTAACTACAAATCCGACAGGGGCAGACCATACATAAGTATTTCCCGCTGCAAAATTGACAGTATAAATGTTTCCGGTTGAACTTCCACAAATTGCTGAAGGCCCTGTAAGCCCCGTAGGCGTGGAAGGTGTAGGATTGATTACAGTAGTAAAGGAAGACGCAGCGACACTCTGGCAACTGCCATTCAGAGCAAATACAGAGATGACTTGGTTACCGGTTGCAAGTGGTGAAACATTTATATTAATAGAGTTATTAGTGCTTGAACCGCTGTATTCGGAAGGTAATACCCAATTATAAGTACCTGCGGCTGTAACAGAAAATGTTTGCACAGATACGCCCTGGCACAAAGGAGTTATTCCAATAATAGAACCCGGAGTTGCCGGAGGGGTGACAACAGTAATTACCTGCTGGCTATAAGGGCTTGCACCGCAACTGTTAGAGTCATTACATTCTATAGTATAAGTACCTGTAAGGGTAGGTGTGGTAACTATGGCCACAGTAGTGTTTGCTCCTACTATAGAACCATTACCTGGTGTTCCGGGTGAAATTTTCCAACTATAAGAACTGGCGCCGCTTACACTGGATACACTATAGGTGTAGGCCGTATTTTTACAAACTGTAGTAGGGGGAGTTCCTAAAAACTCAGGTGCGCCCGGTGGGGTTCCACTACAAATGCAGGTAATACTCTGCCAGGATGAACCTGAATAAAACATAAAACAGTTAGTGGTCGTATTATAAATAGTTAAACCTGTAGCAGCAATAGATGTCAAGGCATTTTGCTGAGTTGTAGTCATACGCGGTATCAATAAACCTCCTGCGGTGGAGTTAATATCCAAAACAGCAGAAGCGGCAGGAGCAGTAGTGTCAATACCTACTTGGCCATATGGCATTGAGGTGCCGCTTACTAAACGGCTTTTTCCATAATGTTTTACCGTAATGGCCGCATTAGTAGTTCCTCCGTTATTGATGCTGAAGGTACCTGTACCGGTGCCGGTAGGAATACCTGTTCCCAAGTCATAAGCCATAGTGTGATTCCCTGAAGACGCATTAATAACAGTAGATTTGGTTAAGGCTCCGCCATGTTGAATGGTTCCCGAATTATTAGTTAAGCCATTATTAACAGTTCCGAGAAAAGAGGGTGACGACCAAGCAGGGGCAGTTGCACCCATTGTAAGAACTTGTCCGTTACTTCCTATAGCAAGCCATGCAGGAATACCTGTACCGCCTGAAATTAAAACTCCATTGGCAATAGCAGCGGTTGTGTTTATAATACCCGTTCCATTTCCAATTAGTATTGTATTAGGAATAAAAGTTACATCACCAGTGCCTCCATACTGAACTGCTATAGGAGTAGTGATTCCAATTGTAAGTGTACCACCTGCTAGGCTTGCTGTAATAGGTGCGGTAGGTGAAACAGCATTAATAATCCCTAAAGTGGATGGGCTACTCCAGGAAGGTACAGTTCCATTAGACGAAATTATCTGTCCATTGGTACCTACTGTAAGCCATGCCGGAGTATTGGAAGAAGAGTTATATAAAAGAGAACCCTTTGTACTTCCTGCCAATGTTGTGGAGCCTGCACCAGTACCCTCAAATAACGCGCCAGTTGTTCCTTCTAAGTTAATAATCGGATTGGTTGCAGTGCCGGAAATAATGACGGGCGATGTACCCAAAATGGAAGACACTCCTGAGTTACCGCTGTTACTTATGTAATTCCATTGGGAACCTGACCAATAATAAAACCCTGCACCTGATAATCCATTACTTGTTGATACAGTAGGGTTATATACCATTAACCCCTGCTTAGGTGAAGGAATAGTAGTTACATCAACGGAAGAAGTAAATGTAACTGTGGGAAGTAATAATCCTAAATGGGAGTTAGAAGGATCGCTTAAATCCAAAATAGCAGGATTAGAAGTTGGATTTCCAACTTTGTTAATTGATATATTTCCCGATTGGGAAAAAAGTGTGGATGATATACCCAGACATAGTGCCACTAGGGCACATTTAACAAAATTATACTTCACAATGTTGTAGTTTAAAATGTTTGGTATGGAAACGGGGAAAGACATGTTTCCCCTATGTAATATTGAAGAATATTGAAAAACACTTCTTCTGAAGTAGTAGTGCATCATAAGCGATAAATTTTATAACAGGTAGACAAACATAACAATAAAATAATACCAAAACCCTGACCGGGCAATATTTTTTAACAGGTCTATGTGTATAACATTGATAGACTGACATATAGGTCTAATAAAAAAATATTCTGTAACATCCTTTGTGTTGTTTTCGTAGAAAAAAGTTTGCTTTTTCAACTTAAAGCCTTGCAAATAGCGGATCGCAGAAGTTTTTAAGCAGTGGTCTGTTATTTTTATATTTTTGCACCTTTCTTAAAAAATATGAGTTTATTAGTTGTAGGTACTGTTGCTTTCGATAGCATACACACTCCTTTTGGTAAAGTTGAAAAGACGGTTGGCGGAGCGGCCACATATATAGCATTAAGCGCATCTTTTTTTACAAAAGAAACAGGTATAGTTTCCGTTGTTGGAGAAGATTTTCCACAGAATACACTTCAGGAGTTAAGAAAAAAAAACATTAATATTGATGGATTACAGGTAATAAAAGGCGGTAAATCTTTTTACTGGTCGGGTAAATATCATGAGGATTTGAATAACCGTGACACATTAGTCACTGAACTGAATGTATTGGCTGATTTTAACCCTGTTGTTCCAACGCAATATCTCGATGCTGATTTTTTAATGCTCGGTAACCTCACTCCGGCTGTTCAGCAAAGTGTGATAACCCAAATGACACGGAAACCCAAATTGATAGTTTTAGATACCATGAATTTTTGGATGGAAAGTATGCCGCAGGAGCTTGCCAAAACCATTTCGATGGTAGATGTTTTAACTGTTAATGATGCTGAAGCACGCCAATTATCGGGAGAATACTCCTTGGTAAAAGCAGCCAAGAAGATTTTGAAAATGGGCCCTAAATACCTCATTATAAAAAAGGGCGAACATGGCGCTTTGTTGTTTGATAACAAGCAGGTGTTTTTTGCTCCTGCTATTCCATTGGAAGAGGTATTTGACCCTACCGGCGCAGGCGATAGCTTCGCAGGCGGGTTTATAGGATTCCTCGATAAAACAAAAGACATCTCTTTTGATAACATGAAACGCGCCGTAATTTTTGGTTCTGCTGCTGCTTCGTTCTGCGTTGAAAAATTTGGTATTGACAGGTTACTGGAAATATCGGACGATGATATGCGTGATAGGGTAAAAGAGTTTATTAACCTGGTCCAGTTTGATATTCAATTAGGGTAAGGAAAGATTCGGTTAATCCGTTTTGCTTATTTGGTATATTCTCCAAATAGAGCTTCGGGACTCCCAGTTATTTATGTTGAATTTCAAAACCCAGGAAGGATAGAAGCAATACACTATTTCAGCTTTATAGCCTTTTATAATGCTATCGGGGTTAATATTCTCCTTAGTCATAAACAACGCTGTTTTTAACTGCTTGTTTTGAATATATTCGGTAAGCAGCGGCAGGCTGTCAATTTTTACAATTGAAAGTTTAGCAGGTTTGTAAATGCCTTCACACAATCCGGAAACCGTCATATCGTAATCTTTGTTAAGAACCAAAAGAACAGTTCCTTTTTCAGGAACATTATCATATAAAAATCGGGTATAACATACGCTTGTCTGGGGCGGAACCATTGTTTGATATATCAGCAACGGAATACATATTATAAGCGAAACAGTATAAACGTATGGGTGTATTTTTTGATAAAAAGGTTTTTCCATGAAATAATCAAAACCCAATGCAGCACAATAAATAAATAGAAACAGAGCCGGAAATAAGAAGCGTAATTCTTTATGCGGCGTTAAAAAGTGAAGGAAAATAAAGGGAATAAGTATCCAAACGGCGGGGTCGGTTTTATAGTTTTTAACAAGCCCCGCAAAAAACATAATTAATAAAACTATGCTGATGGGTGGTGCCGCTTTGGTAATAAACTCCGTAAAGAAAAACCACCAGGGATTCACGCCAAAATCGGCGGCTTTATGGAGAATAATATTTGCATAGTAATAGTTATAAGGAGTGAATATTATTTCTCCGTAAAATAAATAATCAAGCAATATGTTTGAACCAATAGCAATCAACGCTGACAGTGTAAGAATAGCTAAATACTTAAACTTGATTTTCTTTACAAATATTAACCAACCTATTACGCCAACCAGAGCAAAAGCCATTTGGAAACGGATAAAGAATGAAATACCAAATAAGAAGCCCGCAATTATATAAGTCTTAAGAGAATTGTTGGCTTTCTCATTATTTTGGAGTATTAAATACAAACCATATAGTAAAAGTAGGCCCGAAATATTTTCTGCTGTAAACCTAACACTCAAAAAAGGTATGAACCAGAGTAAAAAACTCATCAGAATAAATAGCTTTTCCGCCTTAGGCGATTTGAACTTTTTGCACATTAATAAGCAAAATTTGCTCACTACAAACCAGGTTATTATTCCGGTAAACAGGCGTAACAAAAATGCTAACGTGAATGGGTTATAAAAACCGCATAGTTGCATAAATCTGGCAAGTAAATAAGCTATGTAAGGCAATAACGATGCCCGCATTTTTTGGGTAAATTCCCAGGGTAAACTGGCGGCGGTTGCGTTACCTAATTTATAATTGCAAAACTCCAAAATCTGGTAATGCTCATCCGGGTGGTAAAAGCCTTTGCTAAACCATGCGCAGATAATGTTGAGCACCAACCCCGCCATAAAAAAGCGGGCGTATTTGGATTGTAGTATTTCTTTCAAGAAAGAGGATGGGGTTAAAAAGGCAAAGATAGGGATTAGTGGATAGTATGAAGTTGTAAGCAGTAAGGGATAAGTGGTAAGTGTAAGATGAATTGTAACCACCCTATGCCTTACCACTTATCACCAACCACTAATTATTCGTAATTTTAGGCTTTTATCAAACCTAACTACCTTGAAAATAAAAGAGCTGCTTAGCTACCTCGAAGAGATGGTCCCGCTTAATTACCAGGAATCATACGATAACTGTGGCATGATTACCGGAGATAAAGAAAACAATATTAAAGGTGTTCTGCTTTGCCTCGACAGTACCGAAGAGGTATTAAAAGAGGCTGTAAAACTGGGTTGTAATGTGGTAATTGCGCATCACCCTATACTTTTTTCGGGCATAAAGAAATTGACAGGCAAAACCTATTCGGAAAGGGCTATTATTTATGCCATTAAGAATGGCCTCTGCATATATGCCATGCACACTAATTTGGATAATATCCGCATGGGTGTAAATAATAAAATAGCCGAAAAAATCGGGCTAAAGAACGTATCTATACTTAGCCCCAAAGAAGGCCTGTTGAGGAAATTGGTCACTTTTTGTCCTGTTAAAAAAGCCGCTTATATAAGGTCGGCCCTATTTGCTGCCGGAGCAGGGAAAATAGGCCGGTATGATGAATGCAGCTTTAACACCGAAGGGATTGGGACCTTCCGTGCCGGCGAAGATGCCAATCCGCATGTGGGAACCAAGCATACCAGGCACCATGAAAAAGAAGA
>DATHOL010000429.1:0-3455 GCA_035484895.1 Bacteroidia bacterium
CTCAGCCTGGGAAGTAGAAAAAAACAATATCCTTTACAAATGCAAGTGGAGCCCCCTGGAAGGGGAAACACTTCACACTAAAGTTACCCATACTTTTGTAAATGGCAACCTTGTTTATTCCAACGGAACATTTAACGAAACACAAAAAGGGCAGCGAATACTTTTTGAGCGCTAAATTTTTACTCTCCGTAAATACGTTTCAGGAAGAGTGATTTCTTGGTATTCGGCGCCGTAGAATAAGAGAACTTTCCTTTATCTGTTTTCTGGGTTCTTTTATCATCTTTAACAGCGTTCAGGGCATTCATAAACTCATCGCTGGAAGAAGCCACCTGCATAAGCCCCGACCAGTAATTAAAGTAATACCAATGCATGGGATCAAACTCTATATACACATTCAGTTCATCGCCGCCGCCCTTTCTTTTACGGATTTCAACAACTCCGTTCGCCTGTTTGTTTATCATCGTTTTACCAACACTGCAAACACCAATCTGGCCCTCTGAAACATAAGAATGTGTTTCATTACTCCATTTCAGTTTAATGTTACTCAGGAAAAACTGCGATTGAAGTTCTTTCGGCAATTTTTTAGCCGTACCATACAATGTTAATTGCGAAATCAACTTGTCCGCTTCTTCTTTTCCCATCAGCTCACGCAGATTTTTCTGAAAGTCGGGGTTGGAAACATCTATCGGTTTCAACGTAGTAAATCCGGCGGCATCGGTTGCCATTTTATCTAAAGCTGCGTCATCAAAGAAGAAATTGATAAGCATGGCTATGTTACACTCCACCGAATCGGGAATGATATAATGTGTTATGTTTCCTACGGTTTTAACGTCTACCATTTGGAAGTCATCACCAAGTTTCATGGTCCCTTCGCCATATTCAATGCATTTCCTTGTATCAAGGCTTACATAATTTCCGGGCAACGTTTGCGCCACCAGTTTTTCTTTGTTCGAAATCCGGTATTGTTGCGTTGGTGCATCATACGCAAGATAGCCGCTATCGGGAACAATAACAATATCCTTTTTAGGGTTTATGAGCGGCGAAAGGAATGCGCCATAAATGTGGAACGAATCGGCAGTTGCCAGCACAGGAGAAACGGCCAATGGAACATTATTATCATTCACAGAATGTCCAATGGGTATTTGCACATCATTCGGGTCAACCTCACCCGAAAACTTTAGCCATGAAATTTTAATTTCATTACAACTATGGGCAATCCGGCAAGCCCCGTCAAAATAAAGAAATGGATCTGATGCTTTTAAGGTTACTCCGCCTTTGTACCTGAAATTAGGGCTGATTGAAAAGTTCGCTGTATCGGAAACAACAGTATTAGCAATTGTTTGATGAGAAGTATCAACGTGAATATTACTGAAATACATGGGCCTCCGGTTTTTAGCGCCATCTATAAAATCATAGTGCCCCGAACCGGAGTAGTTTTTCCTTGAGGTAATGCTGATGTCCGCTTTATAAATGGTGTAGTATTTGGTAACCTTGTTGGCTGTAATGGTAGAATTATTCAAGGGCTCCATAAAAGCGTTTTTATGAATGGTAAGATTACCGCTGTCCGGAACAATGCGGGCATCGGCCACATCAATGTAGGCAACCTGGTGCGCCGTTATAAGGCACTTCCGCAAATTGAACCTTGCCTGCGGTGAAATAAACTGCAGCGAATCCTGGTGTGAGGCAACCGAAATAAACCGGGCTCCTGAAAGCTGAATATCCTTTGCTTCGCCGGTTTCAGTTTCTTTTTTCCGGTTAGCCCCCAATTCAATTTCATCCTGATCCATGAACCACTTAAATTCATCCATGTAAGCAATGTATTTATTCTCGTAAAAATGAACTAAAGAACCGCTCTGGTTGCTTTTAAATTCACCTATGCGGGTTTCAAAATCAATATCGCATTTCATATTGGTAGTTCCAAAGCCGATTTCAGAAGCTGAATCAGATGCCCGTAAATTAAAATTCGCTGTATCGGATGTTACCCTATGCTGCAATAAGCTAAAGTGTTCCGATGTTACAAAAGCTTTCAGAAAATCCATGCGTCCATTGCCCGAAAGCAAATCCGGGGATACGGTAAGAGTGCCATGGAATGTGGCAAACTTATTATAACAGGTAAACGGGGTAAGCAAATCCTTCACAAAAAGTACGTTTTGCTTAGGCAGCCAATGTTCATATACCGTATCTCCATGCGCTTCGGGAAATTCAGGTTGTGATTTTTGCTCGGCTACATCAAAACTCTGGGCACGCGCATTCATCGAATCCGGGAAAAATATAAACCGGTCGGACTTGGATACCGACGTTACATAATTAAGTGTTCCATCACCAATCAATCCCTGGTTGCTGAGTTTTAATTTATTGAATAGTTTTCCTTTCCCTTTATACAAATCCATTCCGGCAACGGTGGCATCGTGAACAAAACCAAGCGAATAATCGGGCTGAAGCCGCAATGTTTCACGCATTTCAGGCACTATATCCGCTGAAGCAAATGTTCCTTCCAGGTGAATTCTTGAATTGGAGAAACTTCCCAAACTATCAATTGTAAAAGGATCTGCCTTAAAATAAAAGTTATCGCGCTTATACACTCCGTTTTGAATGTCTTTTGTATCATAGTAAACAAATGTATTGGTATCACTGATTAATATAGGGTATTGCTTCAGCGATTTTAATCCTGATTTATTCGTTGTTTTATCTATGAGCAATTCACCGCTCAAATGCCTGATGAGGCTCTTCACTCTTACAATTGGGTATTTTCCGGTTGAATCTTTCGTATAGGAGTTCGCATAGAGCCGCAAAGAATCTACATTTTTCATTTTTATTTTAAAATCGGCATAGTCGAAATCGAATTGTTTCCCATAGAAAGCAAACCGCCCCGCACGAATACTACCTGCAAAGGTCACCTCTCTATTGCGGTGTAAAACCAAATGTCTTTTTGCCGGAAATAAAATTACATTTTGAGAATCGCTTACGTCCACAACTCCTACCCCGCTTATACTGATGTCATAATTATTTAAATTCATAACCCCATTATCCTTCACGGTAGAATCATTCACAGGTGTAGAATCATTCTTGCTTCTTTTTGCGGGGTCCACCGAATGATAATCCAGCACATCATAATCGGCCTTGCCCGAACGGTTATCAATAAATGTAAACAGTTTATCCTCTACATGAATCCGGTCTGTTTGCACATCATAATTCACAACGCCGATAATAGCAAGCCGGAAAATAATGGGCCTCAGTTCATCCGAAGTAATATGCATATAGCCTGCCAAATCATCCATTAATAAATCCTTGGAATTAACAGACTTGGAATATTTAGCAATTTCAACCATAGGGCTTAAACCGGATGGGTCCCGTAATTTCTCATACAATTCAGGACGGAAAAAATCCTGCGATTCAAAGTCGGCGGTAGTTTGCGTATTGCCTTCTATCATCCGGAATTCTATTTGGGGCTGGTC
>DATHOL010000430.1:0-3888 GCA_035484895.1 Bacteroidia bacterium
TTCCGCAGGCAGAGTTTGTACCCGTGGTGTTAGCTGTAAGGGGGGTAGGCTGTGTAAGGGTTACCTGCACCTGTGCTGTATTACAAATCACATCTTCCACTGTAAGGGTATAGGTACCTGCTGTTATTCCATTGATAGAATTATTTGTTCCTCCATTTGACCAGCTATATGTGTAGGGAGGAGTGCCACCGGTAACAGTGGCGTTGATGCTACCGACACCACCATTGCAGGGTGGGTTTACCTGTGTCGTGGCAATTATCGGAAGGCAGTTTACGCAGCCTGTATTTTGCCAGTAAAGGCCTTCTAAAATCCATGCCCAGCAATCGGCTGAATTATTGGCATACGCAATATCGGTTACTGAAGTTGTTGCTACCGTGAAGGGGACATTTACCTGGTCAAAATTCCAAAAATTATTATTAAAGGTCCCTACTACCGCGTTAAAGTCATCGGTATGGGTGGGCTGCGCCTGGGCTTGGGCATCGGCAATAACCACAAATGCCTGGGCGGTGGTAGCAGTGCAGGGGGCAGGGAAACTGATGATATTGGAATATACCGTAGAGGAATTATCTACTTCGTCTCCATCAAAAAGGGCAAAATTTCCGGTAGTGGAATTTGTAGGCCCTGCAATATAAACGATTATCAGTGTACACCCGTCAACTTCATATCCGGCGTTTGAAAAGCCATTCAGGTTAACCGAATAATTTCCATTGCCCGCTATGTTTGCGGTAACATCCACCCGGTAAGTTGCAGTACCCACTTCGCCCCAGCATTTTTGTGGGCCGGTTGCTACAATGGTAGAGGGCAAGGTGGCAGTGGCCAGTGCAGGATTTGTAAAGGTTGCTGTAGTAACAGGAGCAACCGCCTCGGTATACGAAGCTTCATAATATAAATAAGCCTGTTCTATTTGGTAACAATTTGCAGGTATTCCCCCTATGGTCAAGGAGGTTGGAAACCCTGTTCCATTTGTATTACTAAGTATCGAGATACTTCTTGTTTCCGTTAAAACACTGGCAGCAGTCCAATTCAGCCCGCATACATTAAGCAACCCAATGGAAGGCGCAACGTTTATAGTATTATATACAGGCACCGGTGCAACCCTTGGATGATTCCTCGCAAGCAGTTCAATATTCTGGGTATTGGTTATTGTCCGGGGAGTAGCTGCATTTGAGTTTGTTCCGTTTGAACAAGTTGGACAATTATTTTGTGCGCTAACGATAAAAAAAGGTAAAATGAAAGCCAGTACAAGGGGGAATTTTCGAAGCATGTTGAGTAGAGTTTTTTCTTATAAAAATGGATTTTATTTCTAAGGAGGCGCAATTTACACTTTAACGATGAAATTATTAGTTTAGTATTACTATATAAGGCATGATTTTTATCAGTTTTCGGAGTGAACCAAAATGACTACTGATAATCAAGATAATACAATATTATTTTTTTGTTAATTATTATCGAAAAGACAATAATAAAAAATCAACTAAAATGAAAGCTAAAATTAGAATTAGCTAATAGAGATTTTAATGCCCCCCGGTAGGAATAACCGGTTTCCTTTTAAACTTTTGTAAATACAAGAGCGGAATGCAGCATAACAAAAACACGCCTACAAATAAATACACATCGTTATAAGAAAGCAATAAGGTTTGTTTCATCATGGAGCCGTCTATCGCTTTTAACGCCATGGCCTGTGCCTGGTTAATGCTAAACCCTTTAGCCAAAAATCCGTTATAAATTAAGTTATATTTTTGTGTAAATACATCATTGTAATTGCTGATATGGTCTATAAGCATATTGCGGTGCTGGGCAATACGGGTGTTCAGGAAAACGGTACCGATAGCTATTCCGAAGGAGCCGCCCAACTGGCGCATCATATTGTTCAGCCCTGTCCCCTGCCCCAATTCTTTGCCTTTTAAATCTTGCATGGCTAATGTGGTAAGCGGAACAAAAAGCAAAGACATTCCCACACCGCGCACAATAAGCGGCCAAAAGAAATTTTCTGTTCCTGAAAAAACATTGGAGCTGGCCATCATATAAGAGAATATGAAAAAGCCGACCATGCCAATAGTAGACATAATTTGTGCCGGAACTCCCCTTTTAAGCATCATTCCTACAAAAGGCATCATACAAATGGTAGCTATCCCTCCCGGGAAGAGCAATTCCCCCGTTTGCAAAGCCGAGAAACCCAAAATATTCTGGCAAAAAACAGGGAATACAAATACCGAAACATACATGGCAAAGCCCAGCATAAAGGAGGTGAACATTCCTATCGAAAAACTTCGATGCCGCATAATGCTGAAGTTAACCACCGGCGATTCGAAATTTAATTCGCGCCAGATGAATGAAATGAGAAAAACAAATGCAGCGGCAGCCAACACAACTATATACACCGTATGAAACCAGTCTTCGCTTTCGCCTTTTTCCAAAACAACCTGCAAACTGCCCACAGCTATGGCCAGGAAGGCTATTCCCCACCAGTCTATTTTCTCATCTTTACCGCTTTTGGGCGTTTCACGTATAAATGTGGTAGCCATAAATACCGCAAAAGCGCCTACGGGAATATTCACATAAAAAATCCAGGGCCATGAAAAGTGGTCGGTAATGAAGCCGCCAATGGTAGGGCCTACTGTAGGGCCTGCCACTGCGCCTAAGCCAAACAAAGCCATAGCCATTCCGATTTCTGCCGGAGGCCAGATTTCAATAAGGATAGCCTGTGCGGGCGAAAGCAAGCCGCCGCCTGCAAGCCCTTGCAGTATCCGGAAAATAATAAGTTCGGTAAGCGAATGGGCATGTCCGCAAAAGAAGGATGCGACTACAAAGGCTATAATAGAGAAAATAAAATATTGCTTGCGCCCGAATTTATGCCCTATCCAGCCGGACATGGGCAGGATGATGACATTGGCAACAGTGTAGGAGGTTACTATCCAACCTACCTCGTCGAGGGTGGCGCCAAGGTTGCCCATTATCTGGGGAATGGATACGTTAACTATCGTCGTATCAATAAGTTCCAGTAATGCAGCAAGTATTACCGTTAGGGTAATAATCCATTTTCTCGCGCCTGTTTCTACCATGGGATATTTTAAGGAGACGCAAAACTATGAAATATGCTTTTAAAGGCGCTAATTAATTTGGGCGCACACAACGTAGGCGCTGATTTGTAATCAGTGCCTTCCTAATTAGTAATCTTTCATTATGTTTCCGTACCCGTGAAGTTGCACTTCGTGGGACAGTAATCATTTTAGCTCTGCTTAAATTAATTATTTTTTATTTAGTTAGGTCAAACTTATTTTTATCGGTAAGTTCAACTTACCTTTTATTATCCCACGAAGTGCAACTTCGCGGGTACGGGGGGGTTAATATATTTTTTAGTTATGCAAGTTATTTAATGTTATTTATTTTATATCTATCTTTGTGAAATGAAAAAGGGACGCTACTAACGCCCCTAATTCAGAAAAAGTGTGGGGGCTTTCGGCACTTTTGTTTATGAATCAAACGCCACTATCCCCGCCTGTAATGTCGGTGCTGTATCTACTGGCAGCGCATCACTTTCTCAACGATTTTTAAGCCCTGTAAATGCAGGGCTTGATTATTTTTCAAAGGTATATAGCTTTTAAGGTTTCTCATCAATAAATCGTATATTACATTATACTACATTATCATTGCAAAGGTATGGTGAATTATAGTTTCCATATCGGGTATGTTACACTTTTATTGGCACATAGCACATTGTTATGATACAAAGTTCTACTCTTTATCAGTTTCTTTTACATTCAAAACGCTATTGTAAGTGATAAGGTAAGTAAAAGGTCGCTAATCTTTCAACACTCCGTTGATGATATAATCTATGTTTTTCTTAGTCTTTTCATGGCTTTTAGAGGGACGGTTAAGGAAGTTCCA
>DATHOL010000431.1:0-5267 GCA_035484895.1 Bacteroidia bacterium
TGTCGGGAAGTTTTATTGCATGGTAGCCTTTGCCCCATGTTCGGCATGAATCATCCGAAATAAACCTGCTAACTGGATTTGAACTCCAGTATATTTCCCTATTTCCCGATTTGATAACGGAGACAATATCTACATCTTTTAATTTCTCAAGCGGGTATATTGAAACCGAAATAAGAATAAGATTGTGTTTATTATCAGTCATTGTAGTTAACGGGCATGTGAAGGAAGACCCCCATTCATTCAATGAATCCATTTTATATGCATGTTTTCCTGCAAATGAAATACTATCCGACACAAATGTTTTATTGGCTTCACTCCAATATTGGCAACGCTGTTCAAAGCTATTTACCGACTCAAAAATATAAGGCGATTTACCCTCATTAGGGTTGGATGTAAGCAAGAAAAAGGAACCCTGGTCGAAATTGGATTGCTTTATGAGGTAGGGATAGTAGTTTAAGAAAATTGCCATTAATACAGGATCTGAAGAGCGGGCCAACCCACCAAAAGACAAGTAATGGTGATTGTTTTTAGTGGTTTGTAAATACCGGGTAAGTTGTAACAGGTTGCTGTTCGCCAGCTCCTGGTTAATATAAGGTACAGCTATTTTGTGCTTTTTAATGTAATATTGTGGTACACTGTCATCGTCATTCATTTGGAGAAATGGGAGGCAATCATTTATTCCGTATTTTTTTATTACGGAATCCGTTAGTAATACTTCCTGTTCATATCGCGACTTATAAAAGATATCATAATACTTCCTTTCGTGCGTTAAAGATAAAGTGCAAACTATACAAATAACCAAAACTGCCAGGAGTTTACCTGACAGCTTTAATTCGGGCAACCATCCGAATAAACAAAATAAAAAGAATGGAAAAGTAAAAATAAGGCTTGATTTTTCAAGAATCGGATTGGCATATTTTGAGTAAAGGAAACCAATTAAAAATTGAATGGTAAACCAGCAAAAAGACAGCAAAATGAATTTAATCATCTTTTTATCCTTTCTCCTTATAAAACTGATTAACCCAGCCAGGAATAAGGCGGCAGCAATAGCATATATATACCGCGAAAAATTGAAAGTATATTTAATGTAATCTATAATATAATCATTTTGGGGCGGACCAAGTATTCCTCTCAATCCACCAACATGGAACTGGTAAAGAAAAATGCGCATGTGCGGCAAATACAAAATAAAAATGCATAATCCGGCAGCCATATACTTTACAAGGTGTTTTCGTTGAATAAAAAACAAGCCGCTGATACCTACGATTGCAGAAAGCAACAATGTGAAATAATGGTTATAGGTGCATAAAACACTGAATAAAACGTATAATATAATATTGCGGCGATGGTTTGTTTCCGGATTTCCGTATGTATCCCTTTGGGAAAATACAAGCAGAGTCCAGTAATAAACCATAGCAAGCGAAAAGAATAAGCCGCTGGAGTAGGGGCGCGCAATTTGGCTATACATTAAGGTGTGTTGAAGCGTAGCTAGAAATGCGGCACAAACAAGGCCTGCTGTAGCGTTAAACCATTCTTTTGCCAATAGAAAAGTATACAATACCGCTAAAACCCCGCAAGCAATAAATGGGAGTTTAACGGCTAGTTCAGAATAGCCAAAAATTTTGGTCCAATAGTAAAGAAACACTTGCACCCCTGCCGGATGTGCATCAATAATTACTCCTTTATTAATTAATTCGGAGAAACTGCTGAACTTAGTACGTGCAAGGGCATCAAACTCATCGGCCGTAAAAGGTATTTCCAGCGGGTGAAGCAACCGCAATATTGCAGCCAATAAAAGCAACAGCCCTAAAATGATATATGTGCTCCTTGTTTCTTTTGCCATTCAGCCACAAAGATACGTTCAATTCCAATTGAGAATGACGGCTGATATTCATGGCCTTAGCCGCTTTATTAACATCCATTCTTTAAAACTACTTCATCCTATCCTCATTACTTTTGGGTAGATTAGCTTACTTTGTGTGAGAATGAGAAAAAGAACGCAATTATTAAAACTCTTTGTGTTGGCTTTTTTTGCAATATTCTTGCTTGACTCTTGTCATTCAAGCAAGAAGGCGGCAAAATCTAAATCCCGGTCTGTTCAGGTTGCAGACCGGCAGAGCGCTTACACCCCAACTGCAAAACCACCGCCTATAACCAAAAAGAGGCATAAGGCGAGGCCCGCAAACCCAGCCTCAACCGATGAATCCCCGGCAAAGGAAAACGCTGTCGCTGCCAAATATGCTCCTATTCTGGGGGTGTCAAGGAAAGACATTACTAATTATGAATTATATAAATTTATTGATGCCTGGTACGGAGTGCCCTATAAATTTGCAGGAAGAACCAAATCAGGTGTAGATTGTTCGGATTTGGCTTCTTTGCTTTTCCAGTCTATTTATCACATCACAATTTCGGGTGCAGTTTCAGATATATACAAGCGCTGCAACCCTATTAAAGCTGATGAACTTCAGGAGGGTGATTTAGTATTCTTTAAAATAAACAGCAAATCACTTTCGCATGTAGGTGTATATCTGCAAAACCACAAGTTTGTACATGCCAGCGTTCATGCTGGTGTTGTAATTAGTGATTTGGGTGAGGATTATTACCGGAAGTATTATTGGGGGTCGGGCCGATTACTAAAGTAGGAGGTAAAAGTTTTTAAAAAAATATACTTTTTACGCTTCTACAATTTTTACAATGGCTGTATCATAGCTTTCTTTCAAGCTTTCAACTGAGCCAAAGGATTCTCCATCAATAATCATTTCATTGCCATCAACTACACCCAGGAAACTGAATTCTGCGCTCGAGTCAAGCATCAATTCCATAAATGCATCTTCATTTTCAGGTTTTACGGTAACCACTACTCTCGATTGGCCTTCACCAAAAAGGAATGCATCTTTACGGATATTCGGATCACTATCAATATCAAAACCCAATTTGCCTGCCATTGCTGACTCTGCCAATGTTACAAAAAGCCCTCCATCGGAACAATCATGTGCAGACTCCAATAGCCCTTTTTGTATTAATTCTTTTACCGAAAACTGAACTTCATATTCTTCTGACAGGTCGAAATACGGCGCAGGTGAGCCTTTCACTTTATGCCATGAATAAAGGTATTCCGATGAGTTTATATCGTTTTGGCATTCGCCGATTAAATAAATTAATTCGCCTTCATTTTTAAAATCAAGGGTCATTATTTTATTCTTGTCATGTACAATTCCAAGCATGCCAATTACCGGTGTCGGAAAAACAGGGCCTTCGTAGGAAGACTGATTATAGAAACTTACATTGCCACCCGTTACAGGCGTATTAAATTGTTTGCAGGCTTCACCAATACCTTTAATTGCTTCCACGAACTGCCAATACACTTCCGGGTTGTAAGGATTTCCAAAGTTGAGGCAATTGGTAATGGCAATCGGTTCGCCACCGGAACAAACAATATTCCGGGCTGCTTCGGAAACGGCTATAGCGCCTCCCTTGTGTGGGTCGGCATAAACATAACGGGAGTTGCAATCTACTTTCAAGGCAAGTGCCGAATCAGATTTTTTTACATTTACGATAGCTGCATCCGATGGCCTGTTGGAACTCATATTGATGGTTCCTACCATAGAATCATATTGTTCATATACCCATTTTTTAGAAGCTATGTTGGGGTGGGTAAGTAAAAAATCAGCTACATCTTTATAATCGGAAGGCTCTGTAATACTATCAATAGTAAATTTTTGGAACTCTTTGTAGTAATCCGGTTCTTTAAATTCCCGTTTATAAACCGGTGCACCTCCACCTAATACAAGGGTTTCGGCAGGCACATCGGCAACCAATTCATCACCCACATAATATTTCAACCTGTCGCCCGAAGTTACTTCTCCTATTACAGCATAATGCAAATCCCATTTCTCCAATACATCTTCCACTTCTTTTTCTCTTCCTTTCTTAACTATTACAAGCATCCGTTCTTGCGATTCGGAAAGCAATATTTCAAAAGGCTGCATATTTTGCTGGCGAAGCGGAACTTTATCCAAATGGATAATCATCCCGCTCTGGCCTTTGGCCGACATTTCAGAAGTGGAGCAGGTAATTCCCGCCGCACCCATATCTTGCATGCCAACAACAGCTCCCGTTTTAATAACTTCTAACGAGGCTTCCAGCAAAAGCTTTTCCTGGAAGGGGTCACCCACCTGAACAGATGGAAGTGATTCGGCAGAATCTTCTGTAATATCCGCAGAGGCAAAGGTTGCTCCATGGATTCCATCTTTTCCGGTACTCGAACCGATAATATATACAGGGTTTCCTTCACCGTAGGAAGTTGCAGAGGCAGTTTCGCCAATCTTTACTATTCCTACAGACATGGCGTTTACCAATGGATTTACATTATAGCATTCATCAAAAAATACTTCGCCCCCAACGGTAGGCACTCCAAAAGCATTGCCATAATCGCCAATACCTTTTACTACCCCTTTCATCAACCATTTAGTCTTATCGCTATTGATATTTCCAAATCGCAATGAGTTTAGCTGGGCTATCGGGCGGGCGCCCATGGTGAATATATCGCGGTTAATGCCGCCAACGCCAGTCGCTGCCCCTTGATATGGTTCAAGAGCAGAAGGGTGGTTATGCGATTCTATTTTGAATGCGCAGGCATATCCGTTGCCAATATCAACTAATCCGGCATTTTCTTCGCCTGCTTTGGCAAGCAGACCCTTGCCTTCGCGCGGAAGGGTTTTAATCCAGTAAATAGAGTTTTTATAGGAACAGTGTTCGCTCCACATAACAGAGTAAATGCTCAATTCCGTATAGTTGGGCGTGCGGCCGAGAATAGTAACAATCTTATTGAATTCTTCATCCGATAGCCCCAGTTGTTTGGCAGTTTCCGCGGTAACCTGTGGTTCTTTTACAATAGCTTCCATATCTTGTTTTATAGTATTTTGGCAAAGATAGGGTAAGTGCAATTACTACAATGTTACAAAATCCTGAACTTAAAGTTTCTGTTAATAAGTTTTTTGGCTTACGGTTGTCGTTTTAAGAATATAAGGTGAACTACCCTAAAAAACATGTGAAATGTGTAAGATTTAATGAGAAAGAATTATATATATTTGTAGTCTAATCATTCAAACAAATAAAATTACTATGAAACTATCGCATTATCTTTCAATCATTGCCATGTCTGCTATTTTTGCTTCATGTGGCTCACAAGGCGCAACCGGGCCTGCAGGACCAACAGGCGCTACCGGTGCAAGCGGAGTTGCAAATATTAATACAACTACCTATAC
>DATHOL010000432.1:0-3817 GCA_035484895.1 Bacteroidia bacterium
AATCACCACCGAGCGCACCTGCTACAACTATATTTTTAACTACTACTGCTAGCGTTAATGCTTTCAATTTAAGTTGGACTCCTTATGTTGGTTTCACTCCAAGTATTTATCGCATTTTCCGTGGCCCTGCATTAAATACAATGGTGCAAATTGATTCCGTTCCCAATTCTACTTTAACATATACCGATTCATTCCCGCCATTGGGTTCATTTTATGCGGTGGAGGCAGTTAATCCGTCGGGCACCTGTATTCCAACCATGAGCATAAGAGGGCATAGAGCTGCCGGAGCAATGTTATCAGGGTCATTCTCCAATGGATTTAACACGGCAATTTTGGGTGTGAATAATATTGCTAATACAGTTTCTAACTTTAATATTTATCCTAACCCTAACAATGGGCAAATTAGTGTAGAGTGGTCAGCGGTCAGTGGTCTGTTGTCAGAAGTGCGTATCAGTATTCTGAATGAACTCGGGCAAGTAGTATATGATAATACCGATACCCAGGTAGCCGGTAAAAACAAAAAGCAACTAAACCTTGAAAATCTGGCTTCGGGTGTTTATACCTTGCGTATGCAAACCAGCGGCGGAACAACCGTAAGGAAAGTGGTAATAATGAAAAAATAACGATGAACTATAAACTATAAACGATGACCTAAAGGAGCATTCAGTTCATAGTTTATAGTTGAATTTACCGGTTATCACCCAAAACCTGCCTGTTAATAAGTGAAAGCCGCCGTATAATAAATGGGGCGCAAATGCTTTATAAATTATAGATATCTTTGATTTGTATTAAAATAAGTTATATGAAAAATTACTATTACGTATTCATTAGTTTGTTCATTGCAGGTGCTGCTAACGCACAAACAACAAAAACTGTTTCTCCCGCTTATAGCAATGGAGAAATGATGGAAAGTGTTTTTACACAATGGAATTCTGCAATGGCAAATGTTCGTAATGCGAACAATGCCTCCACCGGGGAGTTTGCAACTTTTTCACGATTTGAGGAAAATCCGCTGCAAGTTTTAAAAGCAGGCATATTTGCGGATGCACGTAAATCTGATTTTGACCCGGTTGCCCTTTCTGCTAATATGCAAGCCGCTGAAAAAAATATAGAACAACTGTATCAAAAATATTTGAATGCTAAAAAAATGTACTCCTCTTCCGTCAGTGAATATACATATCCAAGAGTTGTGCCGTCAGTCAATCCCTGCGATTCAACCGGCTGCAATAACATAGGTTTTGAAAACGGTAATTTTAATGGCTGGTATGGGTACTATGGAGTTAATAATTCGTCAATAATAGGTTTCAATATAACCAACATTACAGGTGGGGCATTGGGTGCAGTTACAGCCGCTGCCAGTGATCCGCTAACGGGAAATTCACCGCCGGATTATCAGCTTTTAATTACTTCAGGAGGCTATGATGCTGTTGCACCTTCCATCTCCAGGGTCTCTCCATGGGGTGGCACGCATTCAGTAATGCTGGGTGACAGCAGTGAGCTATTGCAGGGCGTTTCTATTTTAAGTAAAACATTTTTGGTTACTGCTTCTAATTCCGACTTAACTTATGAATATGCCGTAATATTGGAAAATCCCGGACACCCATACTATGAGCAGCCTTTTTTTGCAGTTACTATACTTGATGAAAATGGTGATACGATACCAACCTGCGGGGAATATCGCGTTACTTCGGGTTTCGGGATACTTGGATTTGACAGTACAATTTATGCAGGAAATAAAGTATATTATAAAAACTGGACCATGGTGAGTGTGCCCTTGAAGCACTATATAGGGCAATGCGTTACTATTACTTTTGAATCGGCCGATTGCTCGCTGGGCGGGCACTTTGGATATGCTTACATAGATGCCTCCTGTTCTCCGCCAACTGTTGCTTCTTCTTCACCTAATATTTGCGGAACAGATTCGGTAGAGCTTTTGGCTCCTCCCGGTGCGGGCTCCTATTATTGGTATGGCCCTGCAAATGGGATTTTAGGCAACGACAGCCTTCAAACTATTTGGGTGGACAGCGCAGGAACTTATTCGGTTGTTATTAATCCTTTACTGGGCCATGTATGTTCCGATACTGTTTCGGTTACATTGGGCAAATTACCCTCCGCATCCATTCACCCTAACTTTACTTCAAACATAGTATGTGTTGGGCAACCCACAGTATTTACCAATACATCGAACCCATCGGGTGGAACTTTTAACTGGGATTTTTACAATGTCGGAAATTATAATGATACCAATGTGGTGAATCCAACCTGGACCTATCCATTACCGGGAACATATACCGTGAAACTGCAAGAATTATCCGGAGGCTGCGGTGCCGATACACTAATTACCGTTGTAGTGGACAGCAGTATTAATGCAAGTTTTACGGGGGGGAATTCCTGCATAGGCAGTTCTGCTACATTCACTAATGGCAGTAGGGGGGCTACGAGTTATATATGGGTTTTTGGCGACCCTGCCAGCGGGCCAAATGATTCATCGGTTGCAACAACAGGTGTGCATACGTATACAGCAGTAGGCACATATACCGTTACTTTACTGGCAACAAATGGCTCATGTTCCGATACTATCAGTAAAACAGTTACCGTATCAAATATCCCTAGCCCTATCATAACAGGTAGAGATTCTATTTGCGCAAGCACAAATGATACATTAAAAGTAACAGGCGGAACGACATATTTGTGGATCAATGGCGCTACAACATCAACAATTATTGTAGCGCCAGCCGTTACTAAAACAATTACTGTTGCTGCATTTAATGGCACTTGTTCACACGACACTACTTTTACAATTAATGTAGTAGCCACGGCATCATTATCTGTAAGTGCCTCTCCTAATTTAATATCCGCCGGTGACAGTTCTGTCTTGTCGGCAAGATGCAGTGTTTCCGCCACTTTTGCATGGGCTCCTTCGGGCTCGGTTACAAATCCTGCATCCGCAAATACGGAAGCTACGCCCACCGTAACCACCACCTACACCTGCACAGCCACCACCGCCTGCGGAACATACACAGATACAGTAACTGTTTATGTAGGACCATGTATTAATAACTATGATGAACCCATTTGTATAGTGACTGTCGATACAGCCACCGGATATGTTGCGCTTTTTTGGGGAAGAACAAACTCACCTCCGCAAAGCGGCTTTGGATGGTTTGATATTTATAAAGATTCTACATTAGGATTTGAATCTACGCATACACAACCATTGAATGTGCTAAGCGATTTCACCGACCCCAATTCCCATCCGTCTGCCGGACCTGTAAGCTATGAACTAGCCACCACCGATAGTTGCGGAGTATCGGCATTGAGTGCAAAGCATACAACTATTTATCTTACTGTTGCCGCAGGAGTAAATGCATACATTCTTAACTGGACATCCTATGTTGGGTTTACTCCTTCCAGGTATCGCATTTTCCGTGGCCTTGCATTAAATGCAATGGTGCAAATTGATTCGGTTCCCAATTCTACTTTAACATATACCGATTCATTCCCGCCATTGGGTTCTTTCTATGCTGTGGAGGCGGTTAATCCGTCGGGCACCTGTATTCCAACCATGAGCATAAGAGGGCACAGATCCGCTGGAGTAATGTTATCAGGGTCATTCTCGAATGGATTTAATACGGCTATTTTGGGTGTGAATAATATTGGCAATTTAGTTGCTAACTTGAATATTTATCCTAATCCCAGCAATGGGCAAATTAGTTTAGAGTGGTCAGTTGTCAATGGACAGTTGTCAGAAGTGAGTATCAGTATTCTGAATGAACTCGGACAAGTAGTATATAATAATACCGACACCCAGGTAACC
>DATHOL010000433.1:0-5944 GCA_035484895.1 Bacteroidia bacterium
CTTCCTGAATTCTTCCAATACAGTAGAAAACTTTTCTTGCCCATAGTCTTTAAATATATTATCGAGGAAATAATCAAATGAAAAGGCATTAAGAGTTCTTGTTATTTTTTTGCCTTCCATTAGATAACGGAAATTATACATGTAATCGCTCGCAGAACTAGAATTCATTCTAAATTTATCGGCAAGTTGGCTTTTCCCTTCTTGTAAAGTCAGAGTACCTTCATAAAATTGCTGTGCAACTTTGTACACTTCAGGAATTGTTGAATTGTCGATTTTCATGGATTAATTTTAAATAAATCTAAATATACATAAACTACTTTAATAATTATTTTAGTTTTTCACACAGCCCCACCGCCGACCACAAAGCATCCTCATGAAACCCAAAACGGAAATAGCTGCCGCAAAAGTAAACAGGGCCTTTTTCGTTCAGTTTAGGTAAATCGGGTTGAGCCTTGGCGGTATGCAAATCAAACAATGGGTGTTCGTAATCAATAACCTTTAATATTTTCTTTTCATCAATATTTCCGGGGTCGTTCAAAGAAACGAAATAATTTGTTTTCTTAGAAATATTCTGAAGGCTGTTCATCCAATAGATAGTAGAAGCATGAAGCGTTCCATCCTTTTCTTCCATTCTGTAATTCCAACTAGACCATGCTCTTTTTGTTTTAGGCATAACTGATGCATCGGTATGCAAAACAGTTTTATTTTTTTGGTATTTGAAATTACTCAGCAAGTTTTTTTCCAGATGAGAAGGTTCGTCCAATAGAGCCAAAGCCTCGTCTCCATGCGTAGCTATAATAACTTTATCGTATTCAGTTTCTGTTCCGCTTTTTGTAATTACAACAGCTTTTCCCTTTTCCCTTTTTACTAGGATAACGGGGTCGTTCAGGCGCAAATTATTTTGGAAAGGTTTCATGATAATATCCCGGTAAGTCTTGCTGCCATTGGTAATGGTGTACCACTGGTGTTGTGTATTTAGCCCAAGAAACCCGTGATTATAAAAAAAGCGGATAAGCGTTTGCGCATGAAAATCAAGCATTTTATCCATCGGAGTGGACCATACCGCAGCACTCATAGGAATCAAATACCGCTGCAACATATCATCACCAAAACCTTTAGCTGCAATATATTCCTTTATGGAATGATGAGCATACGTGGTATTATCCAAATCTTTAACGGCTTCATCATTGAAACGGCCAATTTGTTTCAACATTCGTATATGACGAATATTAAAAATAGTTGCACGTTGTGCAAAAAGCCCGCTGATGCCCGAACCGCAAAACTCCAAATCAGCTGGTTTATATTGCACGCTGAAAGACATATCGGTCTTGTAAGACGGTACATTTAATTCCGCAAATAACTTAATAAGGTTAGGATATGTAACATGGTTAAACACCATGAAACCCGTATCTATATTTACTTCCCTTCCATCCTCATCAACAGTTATGGTATTGGTATGCCCGCCTGCATAATTGTTTTTCTCGTAAAAAAAAATCTCGGCTTTATCTTTTCCGAATGAATCCGTTTGGGACAGGAAATGCCCGCAAGCCATGCCTGCTATACCTGTTCCTATAATTGCAATTTTCACTTCAAATGGATTTTAAATACAATGGAACGCGGATTGTTTATGATTTGAAAAGATTTTTCCATAAAAGTATCAGTGTTTATCATAAGCAATCTGCGTCATCCGCGTTCTATCTTGTTTTTAATTCCAGAAATCCCAGTTAATTCCAAAGCGAAGTGTGCGGTCAGGCATAGGGTAATGCAAGGCGTAATAATAGTTGTAGGAGTTATTCACCCCTTCAGTAGCATTTTCCAGTTTCACAAACATGCGGAATGTTTTAATGCGGAATGAAACGAATGGGTCCACGTAAATATAGTTGCCGAATTTGGTGGAATTCTCCAAATAATATTGGTTAGTAACAGGCATATAGGCATAGCCAAGATAAGCGGTGTTATAATATAAATCGACTCCAAACCTTAACAGCAAAGCATGATGAAAAAGGTAGGTTTCAAAAAACAGGGAGTTTTCCGTTACCAAGCGGGGAAGCCGCATAGGCACAGAGTCAGCTACATATTGCAACTTTTCAGAAGTTGTCAAATGGAATTTGGAGAGTTTGAAATCCTTAGTTATTCCTGCATTATATACCATAAATGAATGAAAATATTGCACAGGCAAAGCATTAGTATCAAAGTAAACCATATTGGTCATCTGCGTAGCAGAGAGTGTTATGCCTAATTTCCATTTCCGGTCATAATAGTTGAGCGTAATATTGGATGTTGCAGTATTTGCAAGGCTCCGCATCCACTGAATATTATTACCCTGGTATAATTGATAGATAAACGGTGGCAACTGATTAGCATAAGAGCCTGAAAGCTTTAAAAACCGGGAGGAATCAATTTTAAATCCTACTTGTATAACTGCCTGTTCATCGCCCTGCTGATTGCCGGCAACAATATATTGCCCGGAAGCATCAAAAATAATTTTCCCGCTATCGAAAGCATTGTAAACATGGGCGTGTGCCAGAAGATTATTATAAAAGATGTCGGCATAATTGTACATGGATGAAAGTTGTTCCGCCCCATATATATTATTGGCAAATGTTCCTATGTAATTACGAAAATGCACCCACTGGTCACGAAGGCCTGCATCCCAGCGCAAAACCTTGGTCGACCCTTTGCCCGAACCAATGGATAAATCATTATTTATTTCGGTATAGCGTGTAGAATCATACATTAATGGAGATATAAATTCGTGTAAAGGGGGTGCATATAAAAAGGAATCAGCGGTACTGTTATCTGTAAAAACATTAGAATGTCCCATAATTTTAAAAGAATACCCGATATAAAGCAATGGATTTTCCTTAAGCGAGTCGGTATTTCTAAACCCTAAAAAATAATATTGCTGCAAATGAAAAGATTGCTCAAAAATTTCGCTTGTAGCAAAATTGAGATTAACCGGTACGGCCAGCCGGTTGCTATATAATGGATTGGCAATATTGGTATCGGTCCCTCCATTCTGCTGGAATTTATGTACATCATATATAATATCGGCATAAGCCAGGTAGTGCTTCGTATGGTAATTGGCATCAATAGTAACCTGGTTCATATTAGTGCTTTGGTTTAAATAATTTCCTTCGGAACGTATTCGTTTGAAACCAATTGCAACATCCAGTTTTTTGCCAAAGTTCTGGGCATGGGTAAACCTGAAAAACTGGTGAATCTGCGGGTCAGATATATAATAGAACTGTGTAAATGGCGCCCTGGTATTGAAATAACGCACGGAAGAATCGGTATAAAAGTTGTAGTTGACATAGTCCTCTCCATAAAAGAAGCCCATTGGCTGTAAGGCATTGCTAAACAAAACAGGCACATAGGGCAAGCCGGTATTCCCCAGGTTGTAATGTGTGGTATATATTTGAAAATTATTCAGCGTAGTATCCGTGGTGTGCATATTCTGCCAGCCATACTGAGCCCAGATATTGCCCGGAGCCAACATCGATTCTGTAAAAGAGTAGGTGAGGGGTGTCTTATACTTCGCTCTTACCGTATCATTTTTATCGGCTAACGAGGGTTGGGCTGCCAGCAGCAATAAGACAGAAAAAAATAGATATAGCCTGGCTTTCATTAATTGAAAAAGAAGATTCGTAAAGAGTCTTCAAAAGTATGAAACTCTTTCCTTACTGTGTAAGGAGTGAGGAGTAAAAGTACAATGTATTGCTGCGTGAAATTTATTTTAACGAAATTTAACAGGAAATGAGAGGCCTCTTACCCCTCTGTGGCAAGATACAAATAATAAGTCGAATACCTATATTCCCGAACGGGAAAAATATTTTAAAGAACAATTAGCATGTCATGTATTCCGAGAAAATGTTATATTTACCCTGTAAATACAAAAAAAGCGAATTAATGGGCAGAAAGGTTAAAGAAAACGAATTAACAGATTACTTAAAGAAATTTTTCGGGTTCTCCAAGTTTAAGGACAGGCAGGAAGAAATTATTGAAAATGTATTGGAAGGCAAGGATACCTTTGTCATTATGCCTACCGGCGGAGGCAAGTCTTTATGTTATCAAATGCCGGCGTTGCTAAGTGAAGGAACTGCTATCGTCGTATCTCCGCTTATTGCGCTCATGAAAAACCAGGTGGATATTTTACGCACCTTCGGAACGGAAAAAGGAATTGCCCACTTTTTGAATTCATCTCTCTCCAAACCGCAAATTGCCAAAGTAAAGGAAGAAGTTATCAGCGGAGCCACAAAACTGCTTTATGTAGCACCTGAATCATTATCGAAGGAAGCCAATGTGGCATTCTTTAAAAAAGTCAATATTTCATTTTTTGCAATTGACGAAGTGCACTGCATCTCGGAATGGGGCCATGATTTCCGGCCGGAATACCGCCGTCTGCGCCCATTGATAGAACAAATAGGCCGTGTACCTATTATTGCGCTTACCGCTACTGCCACTCCAAAGGTGCAGGAAGATATTATTAAGAACCTGGAAATTCAAGGCGCCAAGGTTTTCAAATCATCTTTTAACCGTGCTAACTTATATTATGAAGTCCGCCCTAAAGTAGATACCGTAAAAGAAATTATACGTTTCGTTCGCCAGCATACGGGCAAATCAGGCATTATATATTGCCTCAGCCGGAAAAAGGTGGAAGAAATTGCTTCAACCTTGCAGGTGAATGGTATTAAAGCATTGCCATACCATGCCGGCATGGATAAACCTACCCGCGACCAGACACAGGACAAATTCCTGATGGAGGAAGTGGATGTGATGGTTGCAACTATAGCTTTCGGTATGGGTATCGATAAACCGGATATCCGTTATGTGTTGCACTACGATATTCCCAAAAGTTTAGAAAGCTATTACCAGGAAACAGGCCGTTCCGGCCGTGATGGAGGAGAGGGCAAGTGCATTACCTATTATAGCTACGATGACGTTAAGAAACTGGAGAAGTTCTTAAAGGATAAACCCGTATCGGAACAGGAAATAGGCAAACAACTTATACAGGAAACCATTGCATTTGCGGAATCTTCGGTGTGCAGGCGGAAGATGCTGCTGCACTATTTCGGTGAAACCTACAATACACCAAATTGTGGCGCTTGCGATAACTGTCTTAACCCGAAAACCAAATTTGAAGGTCAAGAGGATATGGAACTTCTGCTGGAAGTGATTATCGAAACCAAGGAAAAATTTAAGGCTAAACATATTGTAGATATAGTAACCGGAAACCTGAGTTCATCGGTGAAAGCCTATAAGCATGATAAGCTTGAGAATTTTGGAGAAGGAAATGACAATGGCAAGGAGGAAAAATTCTGGAACGCTATTGTGAGGCAGGCATTAGTTTTAGATTATGTTATTAAAGATATTGAAACCTACGGTATCCTTAAAGTAAGTGACAGTGGCAGGGCGTTTTTGAAGAAACCCCATTCGCTAATGCTCACCAAGGACCATGATTATACGGGCGATGCCGACGATGAAGAAGACATAGTAATGGCAGGAGCCACCGGAAAAGGCGGTAGCGCACTCGACTCAACCATGTATTCCTTATTGAAAGACCTTGTTAAAGCAACGGCAGCGAAATTGAAACTGCCTCCATTTGTTGTTTTCCAGGAAACATCCTTGGAGGAAATGGCTACACACTATCCTATTAACCTGGATGAACTCTCTAAAATTACAGGTGTAGGTGTAAACAAAGCAGAAAAGTTCGGCAAGCCTTTTGTAGAACTGATTGCCAAATATGTAGAGGAAAACGAAATTGAACGCCCGCAGGATATTATTGTAAAATCGGTTGTAAATAAATCGGGTTTAAAAGTCTATATCATTCAAAGTATCGACCGTAAAGTTAACCTCGATAATATGGCAAGAGCCAAAGGGCTTACTTTGCCTTTATTAATTGAAGAAATAGAAAGTATTGGTTCTTCCGGCACTAAGGTTGACA
>DATHOL010000434.1:0-2713 GCA_035484895.1 Bacteroidia bacterium
AAATAGGAAACTTGCCTTTTTTCACTATTTTTGCAAGCCTTTCGGAATTCTTTATTTATCACTCAGCATTTAACATTCAACATTTTCATGAAACTCTTAGTCTGCATTAGCCATGTGCCCGATACCACTACTAAAATAACCTTTACCCCGGACGGGAAGGCTTTTAATACAGCCGGCGTTCAGTTTATTATTAACCCTTATGATGAAATGGCGCTTACCCGTGCCCTTGAATTGAAAGAAGCGTTGGGTGGAACCGTTACCGTAATAAATGTGGGTACTGCTGTTACCGAACCGACTCTGCGCAAAGCACTTGCTATAGGCGCTGATGATGCTATCCGTGTGAATGCAGAACCAACAGACGCCCTTTTTGTAGCAGGCGAAATAGCCGCAGCAGCCAAAGGCGCAGGATACGATATTATTATGGGCGGAAGGGAGTCCATTGATTACAATGGGTGCCAGGTTATGGCCATGGTAGCCGAATTTTTAGAGCTGCCTTCTGTTGCTATTGCCACCAAATTGGATGTAAGCGGAACAACGGCTACTTTAGAGAGGGAAATTGATGGAGGCAAAGAAATAGTAAGTGTAAACCTGCCTTTTGTGGTAAGCGCACAGAAAGACTTTGCCGAACCACGTATACCAAATATGCGCGGTATTATGAGCGCCCGTACCAAGCCATTAAAAGTGGTTGAGCCTACAGTTTCATTAAAGCCCACTGCTTCAGTTGCATTCCAGAATCCGCCGCCTAAGTCAGCGTGTAAAATGATTTCTGCGGAACATCCCGAAGAACTGATACAATTATTGCACACGGAAGCAAAGATTATATAATACTGAATTCCTTTTCATTCAAAATTTAACATTCAAAATTCAAAATTATGCCCCTATTAGTGTACGCCGAAATATGGGATGGAAAGTTCAAAAAGCCATCCTTCGAGGCCATGACCTATGCTTACGAATTAGCTAAGACTACTAATGATACTGTTACAGCAGTAGTTATAGGTGCTGTTGCCGATGACGAACTTAAAAGAGCCGGCGAATATGGCTGTACCAAGGTTCTTCATGCCAATGATGCGAAATATTCATCGTTTTGCCCAAGTGCATATACAGCAGTTTTGGCCGATTGCGCAGCCACTGAAAATGCCAAGATCATTATTTTTTCGCAAACATATTCGGGTAAATCGGTTGCACCAAGGTTAGCTGCTAAATTAAAGGCCGGGCTTGTATCCGGAGCTATTGCATTACCGGCTTCCGCCGAGCCATTTGTGGTTCGTAAAAAGTGCTTTTCAGGTAAGGGATTTACCGATGTACAGGTATCCTGTGATGTAAAGATTATCACCGTATTTCCGAATGCGCATCATATTGCAGCCAATAATGTAGCTGTAACTGTTCAGGTGGTAAATCCGGCTGTTGCCGATTCACAATTCAATACTAAAGTGAACGAAGTTAAGAAAACATCCGGTAAAATAGTATTAACCGAAGCCGACCTGGTAGTTTCTGCGGGTAGGGGAATGAAAGGCCCTGAAAATTGGGGTATGATTGAAGCACTTGCAGACGCATTGGGTGCCGCTACAGCTTGCTCCAAACCGGTGGCTGATATGGGCTGGAGGCCGCACCATGAGCATGTTGGGCAAACGGGTATTACTATTTCGCCTAACCTATATATTGCTGTCGGAATATCCGGAGCTATACAGCATTTAGCAGGTATCAGTTCATCGAAAGTGATAGTGGTTATCAACGCTGATAAGGAAGCGCCATTCTTTAAAATTGCCGACTATGGTATCGTGGGAGATGCCTTCCAGATTGTGCCAAAACTCACCGAAGCGGTAAAACAATTAAAATCTTCGCACTAATTTTTAAAAAATGGTAACTTTGCATTACTCAACCATGCAAGACTGACGAATTGGAAATGAAAAAAATACCTTTGGATATAGTAGGTTTGTCCTACAGCCAAACGCAATCGGGGGCGTATGCATTGTTGCTGAATGAAGCCAAAGGCAAGCGCAGGCTGCCTATCATCATTGGCGGTTTCGAAGCCCAGGCTATTGCTATTGAAATGGAGAATATGAAACCCAGCCGCCCGCTTACCCATGATTTATTCAAGAATTTTGCCGAAACCTTTGAAATAAAACTCAACGAGGTTATTATTTATAATTTGGTAGAAGGCATTTTTTATGCCAAGCTTATTTGCTCGCGCGATAATAACGAAGTGGAAATAGATGCCCGTACCTCCGATGCTATTGCCCTTGCTGTACGTTTTAACTGTCCTGTTTATACCTACGAATTCATTCTTAATTCAGCGGGCATTATTATGGACGATGAATTGGTAAAGGAAGGCGACCCCAAGGAAGCCAAAAAAGTGGAAAAAGTAGCAGAAAAATCGGAAGAGGATTTCCGCAAAAAAACCAACGATGAGCTGAAAGAGCTATTACAAAAGGCGCTCGATAGGGAAGATTATGAAAGAGCATCGCGCATAAGGGATGAAATAAATACCCGCAAAAAATCCTGAGGAGTATAAAGAAATTAGTACTAAAACAATTTTTTAGTTTTATCTCCGTTTTCAGGAATAATGAATAACATACAGCCCAACCCCTCTATTAAAAGGTCTAACTCAATACTCAATAGCCGCTACTTAATACTAGTAGTGGTATTGTTCTCTTCCTTATTTCTTGCGGAATGCAAAAAAAACTCGGTAACTACCAGTTCTTCCGCCAAGCTA
>DATHOL010000435.1:0-4172 GCA_035484895.1 Bacteroidia bacterium
TTTACATTTCAGACGTCAGTTGTCAGGGGACAACTATCAGTGGAGGTGTATAATGTGCTCGGAGAAAAAGTGTATTCGCAATTAACAATCGACAATCCCGATAGCTATCAGGAACAATTGACAGTTGACCTTTCCTCTCTGCCCAATGGCATATACTTTTATAGAGTAGTGGGCGATAACAATAGAATAGCAAATGGAAAATTAATTATAAACAAATAACCTTTAAAGCAAAAGCCATGAAAAAATTATCCTTTTTATTCATCTCTTTTTCATTGTTCTTGGTTCCTAACAGTACTCGAGCCCAATATACCATAATTCATATTTTTAATGATACCCTGGGCCAAAACCCATATGCAGGTTCATTATCTATAGATGGTAGTAAATGGTTCGGAATGACAGAACAAGGAGGTTCACACCGTTTTGGAACCATTTTTTCTATTGATACCAACGGAAATAATTTTAAAGTATTACATAATTGCGACACCGGAAATAATGGCGCACTTCCATATGGTTCTGTATCTTGTATCGGGAAAAAAATTTATGGGATGACACTTATGGGAGGAGCCAAAGATTCAGGGGTGATTTATTCCATGGACAGCAGCGGAAACAATTATAAAATATTGCATAGCTTCCGAACTATAAACAATGATGGCGGTTATCCGTATGGCTCATTAACCTCTCTTGGCAATAAATTATATGGCATGACAGTTTTAGGAGGAGCCCATAATGGAGGTATTATTTTTTCTATTGATACGGATGGAAGTAATTATACTATTGTGCATAGTTTTGGGGATGTAGCTTATGATGGTTCGGTATCATATAGTTCCTTATCTCTTTCCGGAAATAAATTATTCGGAATGACTTCACTGGGAGGACTTAATCATAATGGTGGTGCAATATTTTCAATGGATATAAATGGAGCTAACTATACTATTCTATATAATTTCGAAGCAACAAGTACGGATGGTTACAATCCCTGGTACACAAACTTAACTATTGCCGGAAGTAAGGGTTATGGAATGACAAGTGAAGGTGGAACGAATGCCCGCGGCACGATTTTCTCTATTGATACCAATGGAAACAACTATAAGACAATTCATAATTTTACATTAGCTGGAAATGATGGATATTGGCCCATCGCTTCCTTGTCATATGCGGGGCATAAGTTATATGGGATGGCCAATCTGGGAGGAGATGCAGGCCAGGGGGTGCTATTTGCATTAGATACCAATGGGGCAAATTTTACTGAAATTCATAGTTTTGGCATGGTGCTTGGAGATGGTGTTAGTCCCCGGGGATCTTTATCATTTGCCAATAATAAATGGTACGGAATGACGGATATAGGTGGACCCTATAATGATGGCACTATTTTTACTATCGACACTTCAACAATTACTTCGGTAAATTATTTAAATCCTGCCAATAGTAATATTATTGCCTGCCCCAATCCCTCCACTGGGCTATTCACTTTTCAACTATCAAATACAGAACGCCAAACATTGAATATGGAGGTGTATAATGTGCTCGGAGAAAAAGTGTATTCCTCGATTCTGCCCCAAAACCCTAAAGGGGCTTTGAATAGCATTGATTTATCTTCTCAACCCAATGGTATTTACCTATACAGGGTTTTGAATGTAGATGGAGGTTTAATAGGAGAAGGGAAACTGGTTATTCAGAAATAGGACCTCACCCTACCCTCTCCTATGAGGCGTGGGTAATGTCATTTGGTACCGCATTCTTCCTGCTAATTTTATAAATAGCCACCAGCAATAAAACCACCAATGCGGTGCTGATAACCACATACCAAACTTCGGAACCACCTGCCTGGGTACCTACCTTATCAACCGAATCGGTAATTACTTTTCGTTCTTCCAGGTAAGAGAATAATACCGCCGCACCATTATTTATAAAGTGCGCGAAAATAGTCACCCATAAAGAGCCTGACCAAACCAAGAGATATCCGAGATATACGCCCATTAACATACGAGGCAAAAAGCCATAAAACTGTAAATGAATAGCGCTGAAAATAATGCCTGTAATCCATATACCTACATGGGTATTTTTGGTCATCTTTACCAATATATTTTGCAAAACTCCCCGGAAAAATAATTCCTCGGAAACGGCTGCCACCAATGCAATCATAATCAGATTTACAATAAGGTCTGTCAACGTCTGATGGTTCAAAAAAGCAGCTGTAAGGGCATCATCTTTTGCTTCGCTGTCTTTCATCCAGGCTTCTATACCATGCATCCATTCAGGCAACTGCAAATGGCTGTTTATCTCCTGTAAAAAATTAATTAACGGGGAAGCTACTACCATCAAAATTCCACCTAACAGCAACACGGAAATTTTACCGATACGGTCTATATTTAAATAAGCAGCCCACTTACGCGATGCCAGAAACGCAAAAACCACTACGGGCAATATAAAAATGAGGATAGATGAGATTATCTGGAGGATTTTTAAGGTCTTTAACACATCTGGGTCGTCGAATGAGCCGGTAGATTGGAGTACCATTAAATTAACCTTACCCGTCATTTGCAACAGCATCATAACTATCAGCAACAGGAAAATAGAAATACAGGTTAATCCTATAAAAATTAATAGCTGTGCATAAGGTTTGGCTCCTTCAAAAGGAGCAGGTCGTTGATTTTCCAATGTATTTATTTAGTTTGACGTATCTTTGGGGCGTCCTAACGAGATTTCACCGTCAGGATATGGCAAAAATAAGTATTTATTGTAATGATTAAGATAGGCCCACTCGAATTACCTGATTTCCCTTTACTGCTTGCTCCTATGGAGGATGTAAGCGACCCGCCTTTCAGGCATGTGTGCAAGGAACAAGGGGCCGATATGCTTTATACGGAGTTTATTTCGTCGGAAGGATTGATTCGGGATGCAGTGAAAAGCCGTAAAAAGCTCGATATTTTTGAAAACGAACGGCCTGTAGGTGTTCAGCTTTTCGGCAGTGAAATAGAATCGATGCGGGAAGCAGCTATAATTGCCGAACGGGTAAATCCTGAATTGATAGATATTAACTACGGCTGCCCGGTTAAAAAAGTGGCTTGCCGTGGCGCAGGAGCCGCATTATTGCAGGATATTCCTAAAATGGTGCAGATGACTTCCACTATCGTGAAAGCGGTAAAGCTTCCTGTTACCGTTAAAACCCGCCTCGGTTGGGACGATACAACTAAAAATGTGATGGAGGTCGCCGAGCGTTTGCAGGATATAGGCATTCAGGCCCTCACTATACATGGTCGTACACGCAAACAACTATACAAAGGCCCGGCAGACTGGACGTTAATTGGAGAAATTAAAAATAATCCACGCATACGTATTCCCATTTTTGGAAATGGTGATGTTACATCACCTGAGATTGCCTTGCAAATGAAGCAACGGTATAATGTTGACGGAGTAATGCTGGGGCGTGCTGCTATCGGCTACCCCTGGATATTTAGGGAAATAAAACACTATTTGAAAACGGGAGAACAACTGGCTCCGCCTACATTAGAAGAAAGAATACAAGTCTGCAAAACCCACCTTGCCAAATCTATTGAATGGAAAGGTGATGTGCTTGGAATATTAGAGATGCGCAGGCACTATGCGAGCTATTTTAAAGGCATGGATAACTTTAAAGATTTTCGGATGAAGCTGGTAACGACAGATAGTTACAATGAAATTCTGGAAACTCTTGAAATTATCGGAGAGGTATATAGCAGAGTAGCTTAAAACAGATATAAGAGATGAGTGATAAGAGATAAGCAAATCACTGCCTTTTCGCTCATATCTTATCTCTTATAATATATATCTATTTTGTTGCGTTTCTCTGAAAAACAATAATAGTTGATTCCGGTTGAGCCGTGCGGTTTTTTATATCATCGCCCCAATATGTTTGCCAGCCTTTATCTTTAAAGAAATCGGCAAACCCAACAGGCGTATAATATTCATGGAAATACTTATCGCCCCAGTTGAATATTATTTGCGGAGTTCCTTTTTGCACCAGCCATGAATAGGCCACATTACAAAAGACAATATACGCGGGTTTAGCCTTTTCTATTTCATTAACCATTTGTTGCTGCATTACTACATTGTAGGGCTGATTTTCCACCAGCGGATAGGTATATAAATAGCCGGTGGCAGAAGTCCGGTCAGCATAAAAATAAATTTCAGGC
>DATHOL010000436.1:0-4390 GCA_035484895.1 Bacteroidia bacterium
AAAGCACCATTTCGGGGCCTGCGTTGGAGAAATATTATACCAAGCTAAGCGGTAAAAAACTTACCATGAAAGAGATTGCAGAACTACACGCAAGTGGAACTGATGTACATGCGACAGCTACGATTAACCGAATGACTGCTATGTTTGGCAAGGCCATATCAGTTATTGTAAACATACTCGACCCGGATGCTATTGTTATTGGTGGCGGGGTTGGCAATATTGATGCCATTTATACCGAAGGATTAAAGGAACTGAAAAAACACATTTTCAATAACCGTGTTGAAACGATTTTATTGAAACCCAAATTAGGAGATAGCGCAGGGGTATTTGGTGCGGCTGGTTTGGTTGCTTAGACCTCACCCTACCCTCTCCTACAAGGTGAGGGTAATCTCACTTGACATTTATGTAACTGCTACCTTCTTCTTTTAGGAGAAGTACCAAGGATGAGGTCTTACTGTTGGTAATTACCCGAAGAGTTCAGCCAATGATTTTGGAACTTACATTGCTGGTAATCCTTGTCAATATGGACATACACGCCTTCTTTCAGTTTGCGGTTAATCCAATCGCCGATTATTTTTTGCTGTTTTTTACCCATTGCCGCTGCCTGTATTTCCTGGTAATCGTCTTTCAGGTTTGCTTTGTGTGGCTTGGTCCTGTTTTTCAAAAGCACAATCCGGTATCCTTTTTTAGCATCAGGAGTGGAGTACATTTCAGGGTCTGAAATGTCGCCCGGATTCATGTTAATAGTATAGGAAAGCTCCAGCTCGCCCAATTGGCTCATATCCCATTTGGAGGTACCTGTCTGCGGATTTGTAATTACACCGCCATTAAACTTGGTAGCCTTATCATCGGAAAATTTTGCGGCAGCATCTGAAAATGTAACTGAATCTTTTTTAATGAACTTTTCAATACTATCTAATTGCTCTTTGCACCTTTCCATATCTATGTCTGATACAAGCGGGATGATAAGTATATGGCGCAGGTCCACCAATTCGCCATGGCGGTGAATCAACTGAATAAAATGGTAGCCAAACTGTGTTTCAAATACCTGGGAAACCTCGCTGTCTTTCAAACTGAAAGCTACCCGTTCAAATTCAGGGTCAAATTCTTTTTTCCTCACGTTCATATAAACCCCACCTTTAGGCGCTGAACCCGGGTCGCCGGAATATAGTATGGCAAGCGGAGACATATCTTCGCCTTTCACCACACGTTGCCTTAATTCTTCACATTTTTCTTTCGCAACTTGCTTCTCTTCCAGCGTTAATACCGGCATTTTAGTTATTTGCGCCACTTCCTCCTGTGCATTTATGCCGGGTATGCTATCTTTCGGAATAGATTCATAATATTTACGGACATCTTCGGGGCTTACGCTAAGGTTTTCAACTACCTTACCACGCATCTGTTGAGCCATCAACAAGTCCCTTACATCCGGTTTCAGCTCTTCTTTATACTGCTCTACCGATTTGCCATACCATTTTTCAAACGCCTCTTTGGAGCCTAACTGAGAAATATAGTAATTTATTCTTTTATCGAACTCCTGCGTAACCTGTGCATCGCTTATTATAATAGTGGTATCCTTTTCCGCTTCAATAAGCAAAAGTTTTTCATACATCAAATCTTCAATAACCTTGCAATGAATATTGACCGTATCTCCGACCTTTTCGTTTAAGTATTCCTGTATCCGTTCATTCACTTCCGATTGCAGGATAATCTTTCCTCCAATTACGGCAACTACCTTATCCACCAACTGAAGGTTAGGGTCGGTAGCTTTTTGAGCCATAACGTTTGCACTCATGGCCGGCATTAAAAATAAGAGGGAAAATAAAATGTGAAATACCTTTTTCATTGGAATAATTTATCGGAAAGTCTGCAAATTTATTGAAAATAGCGGGGCAGCGGGTTCTTTTTCTCAACTTAACCTTTTTTAACGCTTTTAAATAGCTGTTATTTAGGGCTACTTCGTTGTTCCACCGGGGAATGTACCGTATACTTCATCATTAGGCTCCCATAGCTCAATGCCATTGCCCTCTAAATCCAGTAAGTGAACAAATTTCCCATAATCAGCTGTCTGAATTGTGTCCGTTATAATTACCCCTTCTTTTTTTAAATCTGCCACCAGGCTTGCAAGATTTACTACCCGGTAGTTTATCATGAAATCCTTTTTTGAAGGTTCGAAGTACCTGGTCGAATCTTTAAAAGGGCTCCATTCTGTAAAACCCTTCTTTGTGCTGTCCAAAGCCTGCTTCCATTCAAAGGTAGAGCCATAATCATTCGTTACCAAGCCCAAATGCTCTTTATACCAATCTCTCAGCTTCGCAGGGTTTTTACATTTAAAAAAGATGCCGCCTATTCCGGTTACCTTTCTCACATGCTCCTTATTCGGGTTATGTTTTGAAATGATGTTATTAAAGGCGTAACCAAGCGAAAATGACGCGACAATTGCGATAGTTAAAACAGCTATTTTTTTCATGCCTGCTATTTATAAAGTTTAACTTTTTTCAATCACCTTATTTACAATTTCCAAAATCTCCTTTTCAAGCTTCACAGTTTCGTTTTCAATCCTTATGGCATCTTTCAATAATTCCTCCACAGAACTTTTATCGGCCAAGCCACCGGCATTTATTTTAACATTCAAATGCGCGCCTATAACAGCCGAACGTACACAAAGTGCAGCCACGCCGGCATCACTCACCGAATTTGGATTACCGATTTCTGCCATAGCTTTAATAAGTTGCATAGATTCATGTGAAAGCCGCATTACCTTGCATGGTACTTCAATAGCTGAAATAGTAGCGCTAACTATTGCATCTTTCCTGGCCTGCTTTTCAGCATCGGTATTTTTAGGAAGCCCGAATGCCGACATAATTCGGTTAAAAGCAGTAGTGTCTTCATCCACTGCTCTCAGTAATTTATCTTTAATAACCTGGCCGCTTTCAGCCCAATCGGAGAACTCATTAATGCGTGGTTCCCATCCTTTTTTTACAGCTGAAAGATTGGCTACCATAGTACCTAATGCAGCACCTAATGCCCCCATATAAGCTGAAATAGAACCACCACCCGGAGCAGGCGATTCAGATGCAGTTAAATCTGCAAAAGCCTTAACTGTAAGGTTTTGCAAGGCACTGTCTGCGGCATTACGCATGCGGTATTCAATAATCTTTTTATCAGGATGAAATTCTGTAAGGTCATCCAATCCAAGCGATTTGACTGCGATATGTATCAGTTCACTTTCAGAAACACCGGTGGAACGGTTTTGTTTTTTAAGGAAATACTTGCCGGCATCCAGCATAGATTGTAACGGAATTAAGCCCACTAATTCAGAGCCTGTAACACGCATACCTCTTTTATCCGCGCTTTTGCAGCATTCTTCAAAAGCAATATGCACAGGAGCAATATTTATATTGGTAAGATTAATGGATACTTGTGCTTGTCCATATTCTTCAATATACCAGCCAATGGCTTTTACTGATTTTAAGGCTCCGGGAACATGTACATCATTACCCTTTTCATCGCGTACCACCCGGCCTCGTTCACGTATATCAAATGCTATTGAATTCGCCCTTCGGACGGAGGTAGTGTTCAGGTTTACATTATACGCCACTAAAAAATCACGCACACCAATTACACTTGCTCCCGAGCGAACATTAAATTCGGTTGGGCCATAATCGGGCTTCCACTCAGGCCTTTTTATCTTTTTGGAAAAACCCTCATATTCTCCTTCACGTATAACAGAGAGGTTGTTTCTTTCCTTGTTTGGCTGGGCATATTCATATAAATAGACAGGGATATTCAGCTCCTTCCCTACTCTTTCAGCCAACTTTTTGGCATACTTAACAGTTTCTTCCGCAGAAATACCTGACAATGGTATGAGCGGACAAACATCAGTCGCTCCCATGCGGGGATGTTCGCCTTTATGCTTGGTCATATCAATCACTTCCGATGCTTTTTTAATGGCATGGAAAGCAGCTTCTACAACAGCTTCCGGTGAACCGACAAACGTAACAACGGTGCGGTTTGTAGCCTTGCCGGGGTCCACATCTAAAAGCTTTACGCCATCTATCTTTTCAATTTCATCGGTAATACTTTTAATAAGCGCTGAATCATTTCCCTCGCTGAAGTTTGGTACACATTCAATTAGCTGTTCCATGTTCTGTTTTTTTGCAAATATAATGGTAATACAACTTACCGTTCAATCTGGTGTTTGTTAAGGTACTCGCGGTATTTAGCCGCATATTTGTTCTGTTCGTCTAAGTTGGTACTGAAGTGGTGCCTGCCTGTCCCGTCAGCTTCAGCAACCATATAGATATATTCACTGGGGGTATAATCCAACACAGCATCAATGGAAGATGGTTCGGGCATATTAATTGGCCCGGGAGGCAAACCAACATGC
>DATHOL010000437.1:0-11704 GCA_035484895.1 Bacteroidia bacterium
CTTGGCAATTGCCGGTCTTTCCAACGCCCAGAGCAATGACTCACAAATTCTTATGACGGTGGGAACCCAACCCGTTCCATTAAGCGAATTTAAGTCGATGTATTACAATAACCTTTCAAAAGATTCTCTCCGGAATCAAAAAGCGCTCGACAATTATATGAAGCTTTTCATTGAGTTCAGGCTGAAAGTGAATGCTGCCATGGATGCCCGTTTAGATACAACACCTTCTTTCAAGCAGGAAATGAACGAATACCGTTCCAAACTTGCTGAACCGAAAATGCGTGATACAGTTGTTCAGAACCAACTGATAAAAGAGGCTTACGACAGAACAAAATTCGATATCAGGGCTGAACATATTCTTATTAAAGTTGCACCGGATGCTGCTCCTGCAGATACACTTGCCGTCTACAATAAACTGATGAAAATCCGCACCAAAATACTGAAAGGCGATACCACTTTTGAAGCTGCTGCTAAAAAGTATTCCGAAGACACTTATTCAAAAGACAGAGGCAAGGGCGGAGACCTGGGCTATTTTACCAGCATGGGTATGGTATATCCATTCGAAACTGTGGCATATGCTACCAAAACAGGGGAAATATCAAAACCTGTACGTTCACAATTCGGTTATCACCTGATAAAGGTAATTGATAAAAGACCTGGTGCAGGACTAATTGAAATTGCACATATCATGATCCGTTCGAATCCTAAAATGACCGCTTCGGACTCATTAAAGGCAAAGGCTCATGCAGATTCCATTTATCAAATGGCTGAACAAGGGCAAGACTTTTCTGATTTAGCCAGAAAGTATTCACAAGACCAAAGCTCCAGCCGCAAAGGTGGCTCTCTTGGTTGGATTAGTATTGGCAGATTCGGCAAGGTTCCGGAATTTGAAAATGCGGCATTTGCCATTCCTAATGTAGGAGGTATTGCGGAAGTTAAAACAAACTACGGATGGCATATTATTAAGCTGGAAGCTAAAAAGCCTGTTTTGCCATTTGACTCAGTAAAAGAATCTATAACCACCCGCTTAATGAAAGACCCTCGTTCCGATTTATCGGTAGATGCCTTGGTTGGAGAAGTTAAAAAGCAATATGGCTTTAAGGAATTCCCGGAAGCTAAAAAAGCGTTTGCTCCCTTAATTGATGACTCTTTCTATAAAACCAAATGGACAACCGATAAGGCTAAAGGGCATACAGCCACTATGTTTACGTTGGGAACGAAAAATTATACACAAGAAGATTTTGCTCTTTTTGTCGCAAAAAACCAAATGAATGGAGCAGATAAAGGTGGCGATTATGCTGTGAATATGCTCTATCCGAAATTTGTAAAACAATCTGTATTGCAATTTAAAAATGACCAGTTAGAGAAAGAAGACCCGAAGTTTGCCGATATGCTCTCGCAATATAAGGATGGCATTTTGCTTTTCGATATTACCGACCAAATGGTATGGTCAAAAGCATTGAAGGATACAACAGGGCTGAAGAAATTCCACGAAGACCACAAAAACAATTATATGTGGCCCGAACGCGTTGATGCATCCATATATACCTGTGCAACCAAAGATATAGCCAAAGAAGTTCGGAAAATGATAAAGGAAGGAAAATCCGATAAGGATATTCTTTCTACGATGAACGGCAAAATGGCTAAGTCACTTACTATCCTTAGTAACAAGTTTGAAAAGAAGGATAACGCAATGGTGGATGCCAATTGGAAAAAAGGAATATCAGAAGATATGGATAAAGATGGAAAGGTGGTGTTTGTAAATGTAAAGGCTATTGTCCCACCTCAACCAAAACAGTTAGATGAAGTACGAGGTTTGGCAACTACTGATTACCAAAATTACCTGATGGACCAATGGTTAAAAGACCTGAAAGCAAAATATCCTGTGAATGTAAATCAGCAGGTATTAAGCCAGGTTATTCCTAAATAATTTAAACTCTCATAACTATTAACCGGCTTGAAGTATCTTTAAGCCGGTTTTTTTATTTAATATGACAATCCTATCAAAAGATTTTTACGGCTTTCTTGCACAAACCAGCAAAACACCTGTTGGCTTGGAAATTGCAAGCGCCAAAGGTATCTGGCTCACGGATGTTACTGGTAAAAAATACCTGGACCTGATTTCCGGTATTGCCGTTAGTAATTTGGGGCACGGTAATCCGCAAGTTATAAAAGCCATTAAAAACCAAGCCGACAAGCATACACATATAATGGTGTATGGTGAATATGTCCAATCCTCACAGGTACAATTTGCCAAATTAATTTGCAGTTTATTACCCAAATCATTGAACTCTGTATACTTTGTAAACTCCGGCAGCGAGGCTGTAGAAGGGGCACTCAAACTCGCTAAAAGATACACCGGCAGAAAAGAAATTATATCATTCAGGAATGCTTATCATGGTTCCACGCATGGTGCATTGAGTGTAATGGGCGATGATACTTTAAAAAAGCCTTATGGCCCGCTATTACCCGGAATAAAAATATTGCCTTATAATGATATTATTGCTTTAAAAAATATTACTGAAAGGACTGCCTGTGTAATTATTGAACCCATACAAGGAGAAGGCGGAACAATAGTTCCTGATAAATTATTTTTGAAGGCACTTCAAAAATGTTGTAAAGAAACAGGCACTCTTCTTATACTGGATGAAATACAAACCGGGTTTGGCCGCACGGGTAAATTATTTGCCTTTGAACATTTTGAAATCACACCGGATATTATGACTATAGGTAAGGCTATGGGTGGTGGATTACCCTTGGGCGGCTTTGTGGCAAACCGTAAAATTATGCAGGTGCTTGCCGATAATCCACCGTTGGGGCATATTACTACATTTGGGGGACATCCGCTTTGCTGCGCCGCCGGGCTAGCAGCTTTGGATGTGTTAATAAAAGATAAATTTCATGAACAAGCGGCTGAAAAGGAAAAATTATTCCGAACTTTACTGAAACATCCTGCTATTAAAGAAATAAGGGGCAAAGGGTTAATGCTTGCTATAGAATTTCACAACGAAGAATTATGTAAAAAAGTAATTGAAAACTGCCTTTCCCAAGGGAATCCATCCGGAAAAAAAGGTATAATTGTAGATTGGTTTTTGTTTTGCCCAACTGCAATGCGAATTGCACCGCCATTAATCATTCAGGAAAAAGAAATTAAATATGCCTGCTCGGTAATTATTTCAGCAATAAACGAAGTAACATCAAAATAGATAACTATGAATGTACTAATCATTGAAGATGAAAAATCACTCTCCAAGGAAGTTCAGGACTTCCTGAAAAAAGAGGGCTATACTTGTGAAATAGCTTTTAATGGGAAAGAAGCGAGTGAAAAATTATTTGTAAACCCCTACGATTTTATTTTGCTTGATTTAGGGCTACCAGACTATGACGGACTTCAGTTACTGAAAGAATGCAAAGAAGCCGGACAGGAAGCTGCTGTAATTATACTTACCGCCCGCGGCAGCACAGATGATAAAGTAAAAGGACTCGACCTCGGCGCAGATGATTATCTGGCGAAACCATTTTCATTGCTGGAGCTTTCCTCCCGTATGCAGGCCATTACCCGCCGCAAACATGGCTTGAAAAGGAACATAGTTGAATTGGGCGGATTTCAGGTGGATTTAACAAACCGCTCCGTTCACTTTAACACGAACCTTATTAATCTTACCAAAAAAGAATTTGATATTTTGCAATATCTTCTGATTAATAAAAACCGTGTAATAACCCGTATGCAGCTAACAGAACATATTTGGGACAATGCACTGGAAGTGGATTATGATTCCAATTATGTAGATGTGCATATTAAAAACCTGCGTAAAAAATTAACTCAATTTGCACCGGTTGACTGGATTGAAACAGTGAGAGGAATTGGTTACAGGCTTAACTTATCTTAATCTAAATTCTTCTCAATGAAGCTCTACTATAAGCTTACGCTTATTAACGCCATATCACGCGTTACCATAGTAGCTGCTTTTTTAATTTTTGTACCGGACCTTATTTACAAAGCGGCTATACAGCACACGGACGATCTTCTTGCAAAGCGGAAAGTTGAGTTCATCCATATTATGGATAAAATGGGAGTTAACCAATTTGTTCAGGAAGAATCGGATAGTACGTACGCCGATTATACCATTTTTAAGGAAAAGTATGTGTCTATTGAACCGGCAAAAAAAATAATAAATGATACCATAGTAACAGGCCGCAGAGATATTGAAGGAGATACAGTAGAGGCAAGGATATTAAAGCATTCTTTTAAGTATAATAATACTAATTACCTCCTTGAAATCGGAGAAAGCCTTCAATATGTGGATGACCTTAAAGCTGTTTTGAGCAAGGTTGCCTTATATATATTATTAGGTGTAATTTTTCTTACCGTATTTGTCGATTTATCAGTGATGCAATACCTGTTGCGGCCTTTACAAAAAATTGAAGCCAAGCTGAAAGGCATACGAACACCGGAGAAATTCGACTATACATTAGTAAAAACAAACACTACCGATTTCCGCTATTTAGACCGCACCATACGTAATATGATGCGTAAAATCCGCAATACATTTTATATAGAAAAAGAATTTATCGCCAATGTTTCCCATGAACTCCTCACCCCTGTTTCAATCCTGCAAACACGGCTTGAAAATATGCTGGAAGCCGGAAACCTGGACGAAGAAACGGAAACAAAAATTATTGAATCGCAAAAAACATTGGGCCGTTTAAAACAAATTGTCCGCTCCCTGCTTCTTATTTCTCAAATTGAAAACAACCAGTCGTCAAAGGAGGACAGGGTAGATATAGCGGAACTTTTAAAAGAAGTAAAATCGGAAATTGAAGTGCGCCTGATTGAAAAAAGCATTACACTGGATTTAGAACTGCACGATGATTTTATTTTTACCCCTTCTAACCGCTCACTACTTTATACTTTATTTTTTAATCTTATAAATAATGCTATAAAGTACAACAAACAGAACGGCTGGATCATTGTTACTACAGAAAAAACTAAAAACGAATACCTGGTTCATATACGCGATACGGGCAAAGGAATAGCTCCGGAAAACCTGAAATCAATTTTTCAACGTTTTAAAAAACTCAATAATTCCGAAAGTGAGAGCTACGGCCTTGGTTTAGCTATGGTTAAAACAATTGCCGATTTTCATGATGTGGAAATAACTGTTGAATCAAAACAAAATGAAGGTTCCACCTTTACTGTTGCATTCAAGCTATAGTTAAGTATGAAATTAGCCGAAAAAGATCTGAAAAGTTTTCTGGAAGAGAAATACGAACTTTATAACCGCCCATCCTTTATCGAACCGGACCCTGTCAGCATACCGCATCAATTTACAAGAAAGGAAGATATTGAAATAGCAGCATTTATAGCTGCAACCATAGCATGGGGCCAGAGGCCAACCATCCTTAAAAATGCAAACCGTTTAATGGAGTTAATGGATAATGAACCTTATCAATTTATCATAGAATCGGAAAAGAAAGATTGGAAAAGATTTGAAGGCTTTGTTCACCGGACGTTTCAATATGCTGATGTAATTTATTTTATTCAGTCATTACAAAATATTTATCTGAACTACGGAGGGCTGGAAAAAGTATTTGCAGAAAAAGGCAAAAAGGATATAAAAAACGGGATAGCCCATTTTCGTAAAATATTTCTGGAAATAAACCCGGCCGGAAGAACTGCTAAACACATTTCAAATGTTGAAAAAAATGCTTCTGCCAAAAGGATAAATATGTTTTTGCGATGGATGGTGCGAAACGATAAAAGAGGGGTGGATTTTGGAATATGGAAAAGCCTCTCCCCTACCTTACTTTATTGCCCGCTTGACTTACATTCAGGGCGGGTAGCCCGTAAATTAGGGTTGCTCGGTAGAACACAAGACGATTGGAAGGCTGTGCATGAACTCACTATGAACTTAAGGAGCCTGGACAAAAAAGACCCTGTTAAATACGATTTCGCCCTGTTCGGGCTTGGAGTGTTTGAAAGGTTCTGATACTGGGTTAACCCTCTCCTATCGTTATTTAGTCGAATGTGTAAGATGGTATCAAAAAAAGCGTTATATCTTTGCTGAAATTATAATTAAACCCAATAAATACCAAAACATTATGAAAAAATATCTTATAGCCTTATCTGCCCTATTTGCCTCGTACACCATGAGTGCACAGTTCACTTTCGGCATTGATGGCGGATTATCAATACCAACAGGACAATATGCAGGAACTGTTTCAACATCTAACAATACGTTGAATGGTTATGCCAAGATAGGTTCCTGTTATGATGCCTACGTTGGATTTAAATTTTTACCTTTTATCGGGGCTATGGTGCAATATGGTGCAAACAACAATTCCTTTGATGTGGCAAAATTAAATACCTCAGGTTCATCAACTTTTACTACCAGCGGGGGCGATAAAATTGCTGAATACCTTATTGGTCCTTATTTCTCCATTAAATTAGCTAACATTAAGTTGGAAGCCAAACTTTTAGGCGGAATTGTATCAAGCAACTATCCCACTATTACAGAGAGCACTAGTTTTAATGGTGTAACTAATTCGGTAAGCAACTCTTTTGAAACCGGAAACGATTTCGGTTTTTGCGCAGGAGCAAAAATTAAGTTTATGGTTGCCCCTATTGTTGGTATTGGCGTAGGAGTAGACTACCTGGCCTCAAGTGTTACTTTTAAAGGAGCTACCAATAGTGATACTTATAAAATGTCGGAAGGCGTAATACAGGCTACCTTGGGAGTATCCATCGACTTATAAATAACATTGCAATATTTTTCAGCCTTTAGATTAATTTCTAAGGGCTTTTTCATTTATAAACGTTATTATACTTAAAATTTGTACGTTTGCATTAAAATCAATCGAATATGAAAAAGGGGTACATCGTTCTAATAGCAGTTATTGCGTTCTTTCTAATCATCTTTGTATGGGTGAAGGGAATTTATAACAATATGGTAACTCAGGATGAGGCTGTTACTGCCCAATGGCACCAGGTGGAAACCCAATATCAGCGAAGATTGGATTTAATACCAAATTTGGTAAGTACCGTTCAAGGCTATGCTAATTTTGAAAAATCAACGCTTACTGATGTAATTAATGCGCGTGCAAGTGCAACCAAAGTAACTATTGACCCGAGCCACTTAGATGCCGCCAGCCTGCAACAGTTTCAACAAGCGCAAGCGCAGGTTAGTTCTTCTCTTTCACGGTTACTTGTATCCGTTGAAAATTATCCCGACTTGAAAGCCGACCAAAACTTTATGGCTCTGCAAGCCCAACTGGAAGGAACTGAAAACCGCATAGCTACTGAACGGAGACGGTTTAACGAAGTTGCACAAGGATTTAATACCTATATCCGCCGTTTTCCGCAAAATATATTTGCAGGAATGTTTGGTATGCAATCACGGGCTTATTTTGAATCTGATGCTGCTGCATCCCAGGCTCCGAAGGTTAGTTTCCCGGATAATAAAAAGTAGTTTTCTACCGGTTTAGAGTATCTTTTTTACTCTTTCTACAATTAAATCGTACTCAAAGCCCTTTTGCATGGCATAGTTGATTAGTTTCTGCATAGCAGGGGTGAATAAGTCGCTATCGGAATAATCGGCATTGCCGGGCTTAGCTTTTATTTGCTTCCATTTTTTTATAAGCAAGGTATCCAACACTTGCAAATAATCGGTGTTTTCTATTTCGCTCAGCCCTTTCCGGAGCAACTCTTTAGAGACTCCTTGTTTTTTCAATTCCATTTCTATCTTCTTCTTTCCCCATTTCTTATTGCGGAACTTTCCCCTTGCAAAAGCGGATACGTATCTCTTTTCATTTAAAAAGCCCTCTTCTTTCAGTTTTTCAATTATTAATGCCGCTTTATCTTCCAATACATCCAATTCGAAGAGCTTTTTTGCCACTTCCTTAACACTTCGCTCCCGCAACGCACAATATTTACGCACTCGCAGCATTAATGCTACATCTGAAAGGGTTTTTTTCGTTCTTTTGACCATTGATTTTTTGTTCCGCAGAATTGCGCGATAAAATTATCATATTTTATGCTGGAACGCCTCAAAAACCTTTTTGGAACAAATAATAATATGACCTTTCTCGACCATATTGAGTCGTTAAGGTGGCATATTATAAGGTCTGTGTTGGTACTTTGCGTGGTTACGGCTGTCATGTTTTTTTACAACGATTTTATTTTTAATACTATTCTCTTTGGCCCCACAAAACCAACATTCATTACCTATCGCGCCCTCTGCCATCTCTCCAAAGTTTTGCACCTGGGTGTTGATTTATGCATGAACCAGGTAAATATTAATCTTATAAACACCGTAATGGCCGGTCAACTGATGATGAGCATTTGGGGAACATTTATTGCGGCATTAATAGTTACTATCCCATATATCATTTGGGAATTGTGGAGATTTATTAAGCCTGCACTAAAAGATAAAGAATTAAAATCGGCCCGGGGGTTTGTAGCTATCAGCAGCCTGTTGTTTCTTACCGGAGCTTTATTCAGTTATTATATCATAGTACCATGGACCGTTACTTTTCTGAGTAGTTTTCGCATGAGTGGCGCTGTAGTACAAAATTTTATTGATGTCCGTTCCTATATCTCCATGGTTACAACCCTTGTGTTGTGGTCAGGTGTTATTTTTGAATTGCCTGTAGTATCATACATACTTACCAGTATCGGTATTATATCCCCAACTTTTCTTAAAAAATATCGTAGACATGCTGCTGTGGTTATTTTGGTAGTGGCAGCTTTAATAGCTCCGCCTGATGTAGCTTCGCAGGTTATTGTGTCAATACCGTTGTTTATACTGTTTGAAGTGAGTATTTTTGTATCCAAATATGCAGAACGTAAAAAACGATTAAAGACCAGTTAATTATTTTAAAAAATTATGAATAGAATTCTTGTAACAGGTGGTGCCGGGTTTATCGGCAGTTCGGTAGCTGAAAAACTAGCTGCAGACAAGGATAACCACGTAGTTATTATTGATGACCTGACAACAGGAAGTTTTAATAAAATCCCCGAATCGCCGCATAAAAACGTGCGGTTTATTAAATGCGATGTGAATGACTGGATGGACGTTTCAGGTATTATGTATTCCCAACCCTTTGATTATGTTTTCCATTATGCTGCAGTTGTAGGGGTTAACCGTACACTCGAAAATCCTGTGAAGGTTTTAAATGACCTTTCAGGCATACGTCATTTGCTTTATTTAGCAAAGAACAGCGGAGTAAAAAGAGTATATTTTTCTTCCTCTTCCGAGGTATATGGCGAATCTTTTCATTTTCCGCAGCACGAAGAAACAACACCTCTGAATTCACGCCTTCCTTATGCCATTGTTAAGAATGCAAGTGAATCATATCTGAAAGCGTTTCAGCAGGAATATGGATTGGAGTATACAATTTTCAGATTCTTTAATACATACGGCCCCAGGCAAACGAAAGATTTTGTTGTTTCTAAATTCATTGCCAAAGCATTGAAAAACGAGCCAATCGAATTGTATGGAGGTGGTACACAAACACGCACCTTTTGCTATATCGATGATAATGTAGATGCCTGCCTGAATGCATTTAAACAAAACCTTTACATTAACGATGTAGTAAATATTGGCGGAGAAGATGAGGTTCCCATTATTGACCTTGCAAAACTGATTATTAAACTTACCAATTCAAGTTCAAAAATTATTAACCTTCCGCCATTGCCTGAAGGTGATATGACACGTAGAAAACCTGACCTTACTCGCATGAAGAAATTGCTTTCTAGAAACCACCTGACGTTGGAAGAGGGGCTGAAAAATATTTTGAATAATACAAAGTTTATTCTATAAAGTTTTTATTGTGAATATACCTGACTCCATACAGGAAAGAGTAAAGAAAGAAATCAACTTATTCTGCAATCACCTTCCTGAAGAGCCTAATGAGTTATATGAACCCATGCGATATATGCTATCGCTTGGTGGAAAAAACTTGCGCCCATCCTTATTGTTATTGACGTGCAAAATGCTTGGCGGAAAAGTGAACGATGCCATTCCTGCTGCAATTGCAATGGAGTTGTTTCACAACTTTACACTGATACACGATGATGTAACCGATAACTCTCCACTCCGGCGTGGTAAGCCAACGGTTTATAAAAAATGGAATTTGAATGTGGCACTTCTAAGTGGTGATGCCTTACTGATAAAATCCTATCAGGAATTAAATAAAACTAAGGCAAAATATTTACCTGTAATTTTTCAAGTGTTTAATGATGCAGCCCTGAAAGTATGCGAGGGGCAGCAGTTTGACATGAACTATGAAATAAAAAATAAAGTAACCATCGTTGATTATTTGAATATGATAAGCATGAAAACGGCTGCTTTGTTTTCAGCCTCCATGGGAATGGGTGCTATGCTTGCAGGTGCATCTAAGAGCGACATAAATAAAATGAAAGTAACGGGCGAAAGCCTTGGAATGCTTTTCCAGTTAAAGGATGATATGCTGGATGTGTTTGGGGAATCGGCGCAGACCGGTAAACAAATAGGGGGTGATATTATCCAGGACAAAAAAACATTTTTGCTTCTCAAGGCGCTTGAGTTAGCCAAAGGAAAAACAAAAGCAGAGCTTAATTCGTTAATTGGAAGTACTAAAATTTCTCCCAAAGAAAAAGTGGAAAGAGTAAAAAAGATTTATGAAAAATTAGGAGTGGAAGAAATTGCCAACAAGCAAATGGAGATGTATTATAGTAATGCAAAAAAGTCATTGACAACAATTAAAACCAAGGAGAAAGATATTTTACTGGCCCTTACCGGAGCCCTGCTTAATAGAAATAAATAGAATATTGGGCTGTTAGTTCAGCTGGTTTAGAATGCTGCCTCGACAAGGCAGAGGTCGGCGGTTCGAGCCCGCCACAGCCCACACTATTCCTTTACTTTATATTTTTCCATTAATTGAATAACCCAATTTAAACTATCGGGGAATGACATACCTAATCCTTTATAATCACTAGGGAAAATAAGTATTCGTGAATTTGCAGGCTCTACAGTATCAAACACCACAGGGAACGTTTTATTAACGAATTCATATCCTAAGCCATTGCTTGACGGCGCGCCATTATAATTTTTGTAAATCTTATTCTTAACTAAATATCTAAATTTTATATAGTTTACATAATCCACTCCAGTTGTAAGCTCATACTCATAAATATATCCTACCGTAAAACCTTTATGCTTATTTAATGATTCGGTAGTCGTTTTTGAAATGTGCACATTAAATAGAATTACTCCGCTAATGAGAGCCCCAAGAAAAGTAGCCATAGTGATATTATATGTCCTCGATTGGTGTGGTGCTTCTACTATCTTTTTGAAAAAACCCTTATCCATAATTTCATAGCTACTAAAAAAAATAAAATATTAATAGCCCAACACCGGCCTGAGCCACTTTTCAGTATCAGCAATACTCATGCCTTTGCGCTTTGCATAATCCTGTACTTGTTCTTTATTTATTTTCCCGAGAGAGAAATAATGCGAATCAGGATGTGCAAAATATAAACCCGTTACTGCTGCTGTAGGATACATTGCCATGCTATCTGTTAGTTCTATTCCGGTTTTTGGGTAAATTTCAAATAACTCGAAATGCTCAATCTTTTCAGTATGATCAGGACAGGCCGGATAGCCCGGTGCAGGGCGTATTCCGCGGTAACCTTCTTTAACCATTTCTTGTATCGATAAGTTTT
>DATHOL010000438.1:0-2229 GCA_035484895.1 Bacteroidia bacterium
AAGGACTGATAATACGCCCTGGATACTTCCCTTGTCTGGCTTCCATATTCCAGCAGGCCATATTGGTTGCTAAGCTGTTTAGAAAGACTTGACATGGAGTCAATCTGGTGCTTTTTTGTGGAAAGCTGTAAGGTCCACATATCCACTACTTCCTGAGATTTTTCCTTCTGAACTTCTTCCACTTTTTTATTCAGCATATCCAGGATGCCATTAACCATTTGATAGGCTGTATCGGGGCTTATGTCATATACAATAATTTCTACTGCACCATATTCTGTAGGCTTGATTGTAACATTCTTATCATACTTAGCATATAATCTATCGTAAAATGGTTTACTTCCCTGTGGAAAATCATAGTGCCTGCGCAAATCAAATTTATCGATGACCTTATTTTTTATATCCACGGAATTCAAAAATTCTATCATCTGTTCCGTAGGGCTTTCATGCGAATAGTCCGACATATTGGAGGGATAAACTACGGCATAGGACTTATATTCCCTGGGCATGAAATATTGGGAAGAGAAAACTATGGAGAGGCCTAATGCTATAAGCTGTATTATAAGCAATGGTTTGATACGCCTGTATATCCATTTTAAAAAGCTTAAACTCTCAAACCCATCCATTGCTACTTTTTTTTTATTGTTTTCAGGCGGTTTGCTATCAACAAAAGGAGCAGCGAAATGATTAATGCCGCCAGTGTTCCTCCGGCTACAACCAATCCGCGTATGGGATAGGATTTCCGGTCGGGTGGAGTGGCTTTGTCAGCAATAAAAAAGGATGGTATTTTTTGTTCCGCATTTACTTTGGCCTCCTCATAAGATGTTTTTACCTGTTTTAACCAAATAAAATTGTTTTCCAGCTCGTTAGATATAATCCAATACCCTTTTCCGTTTTGCTGGAAGGTTTTTAATTTATCGGAAATATCCTTCACTGCCTGTGCATTACTCTTTACTTCAGCATCTGCTAATCCGGCGGTCAATTCTTTCACCTGGTATTCCCAGTTAAGTATGCCTATGCTGCGGTAATAATTCATGGAATCCTCCAGCTTGTTGGCTACTGCCGTTGCCGAATCAAACTGGCCTTTTACAATTAAATAAGCGTTAATGGCCCGCTGTTTAAGAATTCCCTGAAAAATAGAATCGGCCAGGCGGCTGGCTTCATTTGCCATAAGGGCAGCGGTATCGGGTTTTTTGTCCATTACGGTAATCTCGATAGATTCGTATTGGGTAATACTGTAACTAAATAGTTCCTCATAATTTCCTTTAAGCAAATAGTATTTATCCTTTGCATTTTCGAGGTTGTAATTCTTTATCAGGTTGAATCTTTTTTCAAGGGCAAACATTAGCTGGTCGGATTTTAAAATCTGCAGCATCTGCTCCGCGTTATTGTCTTCTCCAAAGGCCAGAAAATCCTTTGTTTCATCTGCCTGCGATGATAAAAAAGCCCGGGAAAGATTATTGTTTTGAGAAGGGAAAAGTACTACTGTGGCTTTATACTTTTCAGGTAAAATAAAGGCAATAGCGGTAGATATTACCATAGCCATAAGAGTAATAACAAGCAGGGGCTTCCAGCGACTGAAAATGAAAACCAATAGGTTTCCTGAATCAAAAATTTCCGGTTTATTTTCGTTATTCATAAGTAGTTTATAAAGTTTATAAAGTTCATAAAATTCTTAAAGTCCTAAAGCAGTATATGATTTGCTTATAACTTTTTACATTATGAACTTTTACCTCAAGGGGGAGGACAAAAGTAAGATATTTACTGTATTAACCAATTTTTACGGTTTTTAGGATTGATTTGATATTAAGGACACCTGTGGCAAGCACCCAAACGCCTGATGCTGCAATGAAAGCCAGGAAGCGGATTTTCCAGTCGAGGGCGGGTGGCAGGTGTGTGGACCCGAAAGCCAAGACTATTTCGCCCAGGGCGAATACGAACAGGGTGAGCATCATTTTGGGCAACGTGGCAAAGTCAAACATTTTCCGCACCACAAATATCTGTATGCCGGGAACCAGCAATTGGGTGGTTAAACTGGCTATGGCAGCTCCTTCTGCCTGCATGCGGGGAATTAAAATCAGGTTCAGTGTAATATTTGCAATAAAACCGCAACCGGCAATAATGTTGAGGTATTTAAGGCTTCCATTAGCTGTAAGCAAGGTTCCAAAAACATACTGTGTGGCGCTGCCCATAAAGCAGCACATTAATATAGAGAATACGGTCGATGTTTCT
>DATHOL010000439.1:0-3088 GCA_035484895.1 Bacteroidia bacterium
CTGCTAAAAATATCCACATTGGTATTGACTGGCTGGCCAGCGTAGCTTTTGAACATATTACCAAAATAGGAAAAAAGGTAATTGTACTTGGTGGTGGTAACACCGCTATGGACTGCTGCCGTACCGCACGTCGCTTGGGTGGCGACCATGTAAAGGTATTAGTGCGTAGCCCTTTTGCCGAAATGAAAGCCTCTCCCTGGGAAAAGGAAGATGCTGCCCATGAAGATATTCCAATTATAGATAACCACGTACCAAAGGCATTTATCCTTGAAAATGGCAAGCTGAAAGGCATGACTTTTGACAGAGTAAAACCGGTTCGTGATGAAAAAGGCAAACGCACACTTGTATCTACCGGAGAACAGGAAGTATTTATAGAAGCGGATGATGTGTTGGTAGCTGTAGGACAGGAAAACTCTTTCCCATGGATTGAACGTAACATCGGTATTGAATTCGATAAATGGGATATGCCGGTAGTGAATGAAACCACATTCCAATCAACCAATCCAAAAGTGTTTTTCGGTGGTGATGCAGCATTCGGACCGAAGAACGTTATTACCGCAGTAGCACACGGACACTATGCTGCTGTATCAATAGACTTAATGTGTAAAGGCGAAGACATCAATAAACGCCCTTCACCATATACCAATTTGGTAAGCACTAAAATGGGTGTGCATGAATGGAGCTACGATAACCAGGTTACACCTGATCTTCGTTACAAAGTGCCGCATGCGGAAAAGAAAATGACCCTGAAAGACCGCAAGCATGAAGTAGAACTTGGGTTTGATGTGTCAACAGGATTCAAAGAAGCGGAACGCTGCCTGAACTGTGATGTTCAAACCGTGTTTACAGATAATAAATGTATTGAATGCGATGCCTGTGTGGATATTTGTCCTACATCTTGCATCACCTTCACCACAAATGAAGATGAAAGTGATTTGCGGAATCATCTGAAAGCTCCTGCAACCAACACATCTCAGGACCTTTATGTATCGGGAATTTTACCAACCAAAAGGGTAATGGTAAAAGATGAGGACGTATGCCTGCACTGCGGACTATGTGCAGAACGCTGCCCCACCGCAGCCTGGGACATGCAACAATATATGTATAATACAGCTAAAGCAAGTAAGGTATGGTAGGGGGCTTTAAAGCCCTAAATGGGAATTTGCCTAACTTTGCAAAGGGAAAAGAGAGACAATGAATATACAAGCGAAAAAATTGAATCTTATTGAAAAACTTATTAGTTTGTCGGATACTACGACTATCAATAAGATAGATAAGTTGCTAAATAAAACTGTTGTTTCGGCTTATGAGGCAAAACAAAAACCTATGACCGGAAGCGAATATAAATCGCGTCTCGACAAAGCTGAAAAGGATTTGAAACATGGGCGCGTAATTAGTCAGGATGAGTTGGAAAAAGAATCTGAAAACTGGTAGATAATGAAAATTATTTGGTCGGTTTCAGCCAAAGAAGATGTACACGAAATTTACACATACTATAAAGCTACGGCTAGTTTTTTAATTGCAAAATCAATAAAGGCAAAGATTTTTTCAAAGACAAGTTTGTTGGGCAAACATAAGGAAATGGGGAGAATGGAAGAAAATAAAAATGTAATAAACAAAGGGTATAGGTTTTTAGTTTCGGGTAATTATAAAATAGTATATCGGATTATTGATGAAAACAGTATTCTTATCGCTTCTGTTTTTGATTGCAGGCAAAACCCCGATAAAATGATGAACAAATAAAAATGGTAGAGATGAAACACTTTATGAACTTTATAACTTTACAAACTTTCAACTCAATAAAAGTATGGTAGGGCTTGATAAAGTAAACGACTTCGTAGTTAAGTTTGCAAATGTTAACGGAACAGGTTCTGCAAGCGCGAACCTGCTTTTTACAAAATCCATTTTCCGGATGGGATTATATGTCAGTCCCAAAAACTTTTTCCCTTCAAACATACAAGGTTTGCCAACCTGGTATGAAGTTCGGGTGAATGATAAAGGCTATATAGGCCGCCGCGATGGTGTTGACCTGATGGTGGCTGTAAATGCACAAAGCCTCATGGCCGATATAAAAGAGGTGAAACCGGGAGGATTCCTGCTATACGACAGCAGCAAAATGCTATATTCAGAATATATCCGGGAGGATGTGAATTACATTGGCGTTCCATTAATGGAAATTTGCAATAAGGAATTCTCTGATCCAAGGCAACGGTTGCTCTTTAAAAACATAATGTATGTAGGCGCTCTTTCAGCCTTGCTGGATATTGAATTCGCAGTACTTGAAAGTTTGATTTCCGAGCAATTTGCCGGAAAAGAAAAGCTAATTGCACCAAATATTAAAGCATTGAAATTAGGTGCTGATTATATTAAAGCCAATTATAAATACCCGCTCGATATTCGCGTGGAAAGGCGCAACCTGACCGACAATATGATTTTGATGGAAGGCAATGCAGCCTGTGGATTAGGAGCTGTTTATGCAGGAGCTACTTTTGCAGCATGGTATCCCATCACTCCATCTACATCGGTAGTAGAAGGCTTTATGGACTATTGCGCAGAGTTTCGCAATGCGCCTGATGGCAAAAAAAACTATGCCATTGTTCAGGCAGAGGATGAATTAGCCGCGATTGGTATGGCTATAGGAGCCAACTGGAACGGAGCAAGAGCCTTTACAGCAACTAGCGGCCCCGGTCTATCGTTAATGAATGAATTTTTAGGATTGGCATATTATGCTGAAATACCGGTAGTATTGGTTGATGTGCAACGCACAGGCCCTTCTACAGGCATGCCTACCCGTGTGCAGCAATCGGATGTATTGATGGCTGCCTATGCTTCGCATGGCGATACCAAACATGTTTTATTGTTCCCATCTACACCCAAAGAATGTTTTGAAATGACCGCCGATGCTTTTGATTTGGCAGAGCAATTGCAGACACCTGTTTTAGTGATGACCGACCTCGACTTGGGAATGAATGACCACGTTTGCGCTCCATTGGAATGGGATGAAAACAGGAAATTTAAAAGAGGGAAAGTGCTTTCAGCAGAAGACCTGGATAAACTGGGCAGCGAAAGATACGGACGTTACCTGGAT
>DATHOL010000440.1:0-4819 GCA_035484895.1 Bacteroidia bacterium
TTCTCCGTGTTACTCAGTTCACTCTGTGCCTCTGTGTTGAAACCACCTCAATCAATCCCACTTATTTCCAAAAACTCTATATTTGGCTCTTATGCCAGAAAAAGGAACCAATTTTTTTAAGTTAACCAAGACTAAGGTTGCTGTTATTACTGCCATTCTGTCTTTGGCAGTTGCTTTTTCTACGAAAGATTATATCTGGGGAAAATTCCATTGGAATACGCTGGAACATGCCTTTCCAAATTTTGAAGTATTGGAACTTAAGCGCACCGTAGATTTAACACAATGGACGCCTGCTATTTCTAAAAATCCGGATGATTTATCGGGCAAAGCAACATTTACCGATTGGTATACGGTGCGGAAAATAAGAGACGAAGGAAATGAGTTCTGCATAATTGCTACTTCTTCTGGTTCCGACCCTAAATTTACTTCGCAAACGCACCCCATAACTCAAAAAAGTTTAGCGTTGAAATTTCAATGGTGGGGAATAATTAAAAACCAGGAGCTGGCCGTATTGGATGTTTCAAAAGAAGCTACCAATAAGCCGTTCAAGGCAAATTTCCAGTCGGTGCGATATGGAGGATTCGCCGATACTCTTGTAAATTGGTGTTCAACGGGTATTTTTCAGCCTACACAAAAACTTATTTTTAGTGTTAATTTCCCGAAAAATAAAATGGGCCGCAGGTTTAAATTCAGCGCTTCTTTTTTCTATAACCGAGACAACTTTAAAGTAATTGATGATTCATCTTTACATTATAAACTCGACTCCACTTCATTAACATGGACAGTGGATAACCCAATTATCGGTAATGCCTACCGAATTGACTGGGACTGGTAAGACAAGCATAAAACTTCGCGAATCTGAGCGGCTGTTTCTTTGTGCCTTTTGCGGTTTCTGTTTTTCTCCGTGCAACTCTGTTTTCTCTGTGTCCTCTGTGTTGAAATGAATTAATTCAATTTCATACTAACCCCGTTCATCTTTTGCACCTGCTGAATAATATCGTTGCTGAGGTTGAAGCGTATTTTTTTGGAGATGAGGTCTACGCTCATGTTGTCATCAGGGTCAAACAGTGAAATTTTCAGGCTGCAAACGCCCGGCGAACTGCTGGTAATTTCGCTGATATATTTTGCCATATCAGCCGAAACATCTTTCAACGGTATTTGCAAGGTAAGGCTTTTGGAGTATTTTTCACGTATGGAACTGAGCAGGTAAATTTGAGTCACTTTTAATTCCAATTGCTCGGTATTAAAGCGGTTGCTCACTTTTGCTTTCACAAAAAGGAACATGCCATTTTCCAGGTAATGTTTCCATTTTACATAGTCATCCTGCCATAGCATCATGGAAATTTTTCCGGAATAATCCTCGAGCGAAAAACTCCCAAAAGGCTTGCCACCCTGGGTTAGCCGGTGGGCCGCTTCGGTAACAATTCCTGCAATGGAAATCTCTTTTCCTTTATAAGGGGTAAGGTCTTCCAGCGCATTTAATTTTACGGTACAGAAATTATCTATATCAAATTTAAAGTCATCCAGCGGATGGCCGGAGATATAAAAACCCGCTACTTCTTTTTCTTTATTGATAAGTTCAATCCGGCTCCAGGGTGCAGATGTAACAGGCACAGGTTTTGAAACCGAACTGTCAACTGTTTCTCCGAACAGGGAGTTTTGACCTTGTGTACTGGCATCCTGCACAGCATTTCCAAAGCGTATCAGCGCTTCAAGGAAAGACGCTTTTCCATTTTCCTGGTGGAAATATTGTGCGCGGTGGGCTGTTCCCAATGAATCGAATGCACCTGCCATAATAAGGCTTTCGAAGGTTTTTTTGTTGGCACTTCGCAGGTTTACGCGGCTCATTAAATCGTATACGTCTTTAAACAAGCCGTTGGCTTCACGCTCTGCAACAATGGCTGCCACGGCTGCTTCGCCAACGCCTTTAACAGCGCCTAATCCAAAACTTATTTCACCTTTTGCGGTAACAGAAAATATATGTTCGCTTTTGTTTAAATCGGGCCCAAGTACGGTAAGCCCCATTTTACGGCACTCATCAATAAAGAAAGTAAGTTTATCAATATCGCCCATACTGTTTGTGAGCACCGATGCCATATATTCCGGCAGGAAATTGGCTTTTAAGTAGCCCGTTTGGTATGCCAATACAGAATATGCCGCAGCATGTGCGCGGTTAAAACCATATCCGCCAAACTTGGCCATCTTATCGAATAGCTCATTTGCGACCTTCAAGTCTACTCCTTTTGCAACCGCTCCGTCAATAAATTGGTCTTTTTGCTTAGCCAGCAGCGCCATATCTTTTTTACCCATCGCCTTGCGGAGCATATCCGCCTGGCCACGTGTAAAGCCCGCCATTACCTGTGATATTACCATCACCTGCTCCTGGTAAACAATTACACCAAACGTAGGTTTAAGTACATTTTCCGCAAGCGGATGAAAATAATAAGGCTTTTCTTTGCCGTTTTTGCGGAGGATATACGCAGGGATATCATCCATAGGTCCGGGCCTGTAAAGGGCGTTCATGGCGATAAGGTCCTCGATATTGGTAGGCTTTAATTCCTTTAAATAAGCCTGCATTCCCGACGACTCAAACTGGAAAATACCTATCATTTCACCACGCTGGAAAAGCTCGTACGTTTTTTTATCGTCAATAGGAATTTCGTCAATATTAATATCAATGCCTCTTGTCTTTTTAATAAGGGCAATAGCTTCCTTAAGAATAGTAAGGGTTTTCAGTCCGAGGAAGTCCATTTTTAACATGCCGACTTTCTCCACAAACTGGCCTTCATATTGGGTAATATAAAGTTCAGAATCTTTATTGGTAAGGACAGGCAAATATTCCTTTATGTCATCCGGCGCGATAATAATTCCTGCTGCATGTATGCCTGTCTGGCGGGCAGTTCCGTCGAGTACGCTGGCAAGCCTTAGTGTTTTTCCAAGGTCCGATTCCGTATCTTTTAAAATATCGGAAAGCTCTTTCGATTTATCAATGGCATCCGCCAAATCTTTTGCTGCAAAAGGAATCAACTTAGTAAGGCGGTTGGCCTCCTGCAAAGGAACTTTTAAGGTACGCGCCACATCTTTTACAGCGCTTTTTGCAGCCATAGTTCCAATGGTTACAATTTGCGCTACCCGCTCACGGCCATATTTATCAACTACATATTGAATAACTTTTTCACGGCCTTTATCGTCAAAGTCAATATCTATATCAGGCATGGAAACACGCTCTGATGTCAGGAAACGCTCAAAAAGAAGGTTGTATGCAATTGGATCAATGTTGGTAATGCCGGTGCAATATGCCACAATGGAACTTGCAGCAGAGCCCCGTCCGGGGCCTACCCATACATCCAATCTTTTGGCTGCGGCAATAAAATCCTGTACAATGAGGAAATATCCGGCATACCCCGTGACTTTTATTTCACTTAGTTCAAACTCAATCCTGTTGCGGACTTCCTCGGTAATACTTGGATATTTCCGTTTAGCTCCTTCGTAAGTAAGATGGCGCAAATAATCATCGGCTGCAACAAAGCCATCGGGCAAGGCATATACGGGAAGCAACATGCTTCTCTTAAGGCTTATCTTTTCAATTTTAGATACTACTTCGCCTGTGTTGTCAATAGCTTCGGGGGTATCTTCAAACAACAAGTTCATTTCTTCCTGCGTTTTAAAGAAGAACTGGTCATTATCAAAACGCATCCGTTTCGGGTCGTTGAAATCCTTGCCTGTCTGAATGCATAAAAGTATATCCTGCGCCTCAGCATCCTGCAAGTCCACATAGTGAACATCATTGGTTGCAATGATTTTTACATTGTACTTTTTGCTCCATTTTTTAAGGACTTCATTGCAAATATTTTGCTCGTTAATTCCGTGGCGCTGTAATTCTATATAATAATCCTCTCCGAAAATCTCCCTCCATTCCAAAAATACTTTTTCTGCGGCTTCTTCGCCTTTATCAATAATAGTGCGGCTTACCTCGCCTGCAAGGCAGGAGGTAGTAGCAATTAATCCTTCCCTGTATTGCTTAATGAGTTCCTTGTCAATCCGTGGCTTATAGTAATAGCCTTCTATGAAACCAAAGGAACAAAGTTTGGAGATATTTTTATACCCCTGGGGGTTTTTGGCGAGTAGTAATTGGTGATAATAATTCTTCTCCTCGCTGCCTTCTACCTTTGCCTTTTCAAACCTGCTTCGGGGGGCTATATAGAACTCGCAACCAATAATCGGAAGCAAATCCATCTTCTCGGCTTCAGCACAAAACTCAGGAACGCCAAGCATATTGCCGTGGTCGGTAATGGCAATCGCTTTCATGCCATTTTCCTTGGCTTTTTTCATTAATGGAGTTACCTGGGAAGCCCCGTCCAGTAAGGAATATTTGGTATGTACGTGTAAGTGTGTGAAGTCCGGCATAAGTCTCTTTGTAGCCCTTAATTTTTTAAGGATTGCAAAGTTAGTCTTTCGTACTCTTTTTCAGTAGGGTGTTAATAAGTAATGAAAAATCAAATTCTAACTACTCCTTCACCAAATAATCCGAATCAAAAAGTTTGTTTTCGCCGTTAACAGCTACTGCATAATTGAACCCTTTTCCTATTGCGTATGCGCCGATATCTCCATTTTTATTTAGTGCCAGGAATCCTACCTGTATGGATTTATAATTGCTTTGTTTTTTGGCTATTCGCTGAACGGCTTCTTCGCAGGCTTCTTGTGGAGTTTTGCCATTGCGCATTAATTCGACAATCAGGTGTGAGCCGCATATTTTCATTACAGCTTCACCCAAACCGGTGGCACAGGCTGCGCCTATATCGTTATCGGCAAACATACC
>DATHOL010000441.1:0-4013 GCA_035484895.1 Bacteroidia bacterium
CCCTCGAACTGCCTGAAAATGTAAAGATACTTACCGGGTTCATACTGGTGTTCAGTATAGCCATAGCCTGGTTCAAAGACCTGCCTGATATAGAAGGTGATTCGAAATACAATATTAAAACATTGGCTGTATTATATTCGCCCAAGGCTTCATTAATAGCAGGTACTCTCCTGGTGGGATTTGCTTACATATTTACAATTTGCATAAAGTTTTTCGATTTATATTCTTCCGAAAATGCGTCTCCCCAAACGCAAGTGCTTCTTTATGGACATATTATATTATTTGTGTTCTTCATTATTAATACCTTTTCCGTTAAATTAGATGAACACCAATCCATTAAAAAGTTTTACAAGCGTTTTTGGTGGTTCTTCTTTGCAGAGTATGCAATATATCTGGCTGCCTATTTAGCATAGCTATTAGAATGATCTGGCATGCAACACACTGTTTTTTCCATCACCCGGAAGGAAATATTATATTTACCATCATAGAATACAGTGAAACTTCATTACTTGATGTTATTGGATACTAAAATGCTTCTAAACATTTATTCAATGCAAAGAAAAAGCCGGGTTTTACCGGCTACATAGGCGTAAAATCCTACTTGAATCGTTACTCATAATAGCATTCCTGCATCCTTAGGATTGCTATTCCCTAATTAAAAAGCAATCGAGCCTTCAATCATAAAACCATCAAATCTTCCATTTGAACGTATATCGGTTGATGCAAAATGCAGGTACTGTTGATTGACATACTCTGTTTTCAGCATAATGTTTTTGGTGACAAACCATCCCAAAGAACCAACTACACGATTAATAGTTATATCATTTTGAACAAGAGGAAGTGCAGCCATTACTGTATTGTAGCGTCCTCCAATCCAAAAATTTTCTTTATTCCGGGGAAATCTGTATATTAAATCGACAGCATATTGGGTTGCAGTGCGCATATCCGGTTCCGTAATCAATCTTCCTTTTGCCATTTCATATGTACCAAACAGTTCCAATCCCTGGAACTTAATGAACGGGTTTATCATAAAGGTAGTTACCTGTTCAGTGAATTGCGGGTCATATCTTCCAGAATAGGCATTGCCAGCATCGGTAGCGGTTGTATTCTCCATTACAAAGTAATAGCGCGAACCTGCTACGTCTCCGGAAAATAATTGATTGTCAGTAGCGCTTTGATCAACATAAATTGAGCCGGTTATGCGGAATCTGAAATCTTTGGTGAATTGCTTGTCATATCCAACTTTGCCATGGTATGCCGGAGTAGATTTATTCAACATTCCGGTGGCAGTGTCAATTTGAGATGGACTGAGAACAATCGGGTTAGCTTCCGGATTCGATACCCCTGCCATTATAATAATTCCGCATTTCGGGTGAAAGTAAATTTCGCCTCCTATTTCAACTGAAACTTCATCCATAATATAGTTTTCAATGAATGGGTTATAAATGGCGTTGCCTGCATCGCTTCTTCTGAAATGCTGGTCACCGTAATCAATTTCATAATCCCCGGCCTTAATGGTAAAATCTTTCATGATATCATCTATCGTTTTGCTTTTCAGGAAGGGCATTTTATCCAATTGGAGATACCCGCCTTTCACCCAAAATGGCATTTCATGCCGTGTATATAAATACATAGTCAGGTTCATCCGGACACCATCTTCCAGTTGGGCATCAACATTTAAATTAGCCCAAGCACGGTTGAAGCCGGTGTTAATTGCAGCGAGTTGATTTTTATTGATATTATTTACATATACAGGAGTGGCATCATTTTGGTGTCTGAGTCCCTGAAAATCCTGTGTAAAATTGCCGCCAACTTTTACCTTCATGCCGTTAAACGGGGTTGTATCGTTTTTAGTGTTTTCAAAAATATTCAACCCGTTTTTATCGTTAGGGCGAAAATATTGCATAGACTTCTGTTGGGCGCTTGCTGCAAAGCCGATAGTTACTGAAACTACTATGACCAGTTGCTGAAATGATTTAATAATGTTTTTCATAAAATTATATTTATTAATTTAATCTTTGTGTTTCCATTTAACCGATGTGGCTTTTCGGCCTGCTTATTTTCGTAATGAATTCTTCGCAAAAATGGAAACCTTTAACCTTATTATACTTTCAAGTTCAGAAATAAATCTTACAGATATCACAGTTTTTCGATGAACCCCTGTTTTCACTCGTTCAACCTTATCTCACTTGCAAGATTGAGGTATTTTTGAGCCAAAACAGCATTTTCAGCCGCTTTTTCATAATTTCCATCCTTAAGAAAATTGGCTGCCTTAATGTGATGCAGGGCTGCCGCCTCCAAATGGCCTTCCACTTTATTTTTATCTTCGGCCGCAGGTGAATTGCTCTCGTCTTCCATATTTGGCGTTGAAATAGTTAGTATCGTTTGCTTTTATTTACAAATTACCTCGTTAAACTATTTTTAATTTTTTTTTCTTTCTCTCATACTCTTCGGTTGTAATTTGTCCTGAAAAAAAGCGCTTTTGCAAGTTACTCTCTTCCAAAAAAAACAGAATATTTACCGGCTCGGGAATCTTTTGTTCCGGAGCGCTTTGTAGCTCAATCCGGTTATCGTTTAACAAAGTTTGGTTATACATAATTATTGTCTTTAAAGCATATGATTAAATACATGGCAAAGGTGCCTATACTTAAGCTGAATGATATTACATAACATTGGAATTAAGTTGCAGAATTCATACCATCCAGAGATGTTGTTCCGCTCTGCTATCTCTTGAATATGTATTGATATTTTTTCAGTTTGACTGGATTACTCAACTGAATTACCGACTGAATTGAAAACTCAAATTGGAACGTACTGATATACGTTAATTTTCGATGCTTGTACCCGGAGTCGGAATCGAACCGACATTCTCGTGAAAGAACTGGTTTTTGAGACCAGCGCGTCTACCTGTTCCGCCATCCGGGCTAGAAATCCTGAAGTATGTTTATCTCTACTTCAGAGGTAAAGGGCTGCGAAATTAGAAATTATTTTGAAATAGACGAGGAAAAAAGGCATTACCCGGATTCCTATTTTAATACAGGGTTTAGCAAATATTATTTATTAACAGTTTCTTTTTTGTAGATTTGCATGATTTTTAAAATTAAACCACTCTACTCTCCTTGTTACCGATAATACTCCGCTCAGGACTTATTAAACATTTTAAATGGAAAGCCCTGCTATTTGCAGCAATGCTTTCTTGTGCTCTTATACTGGTATCAAGCTTTGCGGCTTTTACAGGAGGCTTAAAAAATGACAATATCCACTGGGTTTCTACCAAATCGGGCCACATACATATTAAAACTTTTAAAAACGACAGCATTTCAGGCAGCCCTAATCTTGTGTTTGTACTGCATGGAGATGCGCCTAAATCAAAGCCTTTCTCACAATACATACTTGCGGAAGAAATTGCCTCACATAATAAAAACACCATTGGAATTGGAATATTGCGCCCTGGTTATACCGACCCTGACAGCAATACATCTGATGGTATTCGTGGACTGTCCGTAGGCGACAATTATACAGAAGACAGGATTAAAGCCATTGCAGAGGTAATTCAGCAATTGAAAGATATTTACAAACCTTGTAAAACAATTTTAGTTGGCCATTCCGGTGGCGCCACCATTGCTGCCGATATCAGTGCATTATACCCTGAACTTGTTAATTCGGTAGTCCTTATAAGTTGCCCATGCTACTTAACAGATTGGAGAGCTTATATGCAAAAGCGAGATAGTTCCAGCCCTCAATGGAGTGCAGGTACCAGCAGCATTTCACCGGACCAGGTGGCAAACAAAATTAATGACAGTACGCAAGTGGTAATTATATCGGGCACCCAAGATAGTATTGCCCCTATGAAGTACAGTTCGGATTACTATAAGCTTTTACAAAGCGAGCATAAAAATGCCAGGCTGATTAAGATTCCTAATCAAGGGCACCAGATACTTTTACATGGCATTGTAGCGAGTGCCATTGAATCGTTACTGAAAAACAAACTATTATCTCAATAGAGATATTAG
>DATHOL010000442.1:0-3287 GCA_035484895.1 Bacteroidia bacterium
ATAAGGTATAAATCAATCACTTATTCTTTTACGCTTATCCTTTAACCCTTTTTTAAGGACTGCAAATGTAGTAAATATTGGAAAACGAAAGACTACCCTTATTTTTTCCCCTTAATCAAACCCCATAGCCAATCTCCAAAGATAAAAACCACAACGAAGGCCAGGAGCACAAAAATCCAGATTACACCAAAGGTAAGTTTAGGATAATATTCCCCATTAAACCAGCCCGCCTGCAAGTCTATTAGCTTAGATGCCGGCCAAATATTATCAATCATCATCCAAAGTGCCACACCTACACTTACACCAAGAAACAAGAAAAACTTTATCATCTGCTTGCGCAGATAGGCCTTATCCTGGGGAGATTGAACGGGTGGGTTGATGGGTTCCATATTTCAAAATAGTTTTAGCCTAATTATTCCCCAGCCTGTTTATATCCTATTTTAGTTCTGGGAGACTCTGGAGGGTTTAGTAATTGCTTTAAGGCTTCAAAAATCAACTGTATTTCTTCTTCATGTTTTTTCAGGTGATTATCTTGTTTCAAAAGCTTTTTCTCAATTGATTCCAGTTTTTAGGAGTATGTCTTTATGGCTTGCCAGCATCTCTCTTATCCTGCTAAATATTCTCATTATTTGAATATTAACAGCAATTGCCTGTTTACTATTTAAAACCGATGAAAGCATGGCTACACCCTGTTCCGTAAATACAAATGGGCGATACTTTACGTGTTCCCCTCTCTTTAAGGTGCCAATTTGGCTTCTTAAAGAATTATATTCTGACAAGGTAAGTTCAAACATAAAATCTTCCGGAAACCTTCTTTCCTCTGAGAAGATAAATTTTATTGATAATAGTATCATCGGCAAGTGAAAGTGGATGCTGCATTAAATCAAATTTAATATTTCACAAAAATATAATTTAATTGGAGGTTACAATTTGTCACCTCTAATTTTTCAGACCATCTTTTCTCCTTATGTCAACTCCAGTTTCCCCCTTACCAAATAAACCCCTAACACATCCTCGCGCTTTATTTCCATAGGTTCAAACTTTTCATTGGCGCTTTTGAGCGTGTACATGGTTTTATCCGTCTGGTGCGGATGAATATACTTTAGCACCGAATAATCGGCAAGCACTATTATATGCGGCTCTCCGTATGGAATATGACTTTGGTCATTTATCTTTTTGCAAACTACTATATCGCCATTGCAATACTTAGGATACATGCTGTGCCCATTTACACGCACGGCTATGGAACAATCCTTAAAGTGCGGGATAGTTAAAAAATAGGAAGCATTTTTAACCTGTTCGCCAAAGTTATTCACGTTGCCACCTGTAACATTCGCTTCATAAAAAGGAATAGGGTTATCCTGCTCATTATCGTATTTCGACTTTGGCTCCCTGACTACACCTCTCTGAGGCTTTAAATTGTCTAAATCTAATCCCATGTGTCTAATTTTGTCTAAATAAAATTCATCTAACAACTCCTTCTTATATAGTTGATACATATTCGACCTTACTGTGTTTAGTTGCTTTGCAAACTCTTCTACAGTAAGCCCGCTGCTATTTACAGCTCTTTTTAAATATTCTCCCTGATGCATAGTTAGATAATGGCAGTGTTAATATTTTTTGTCTATTTTTTATACACATCAACAAACATTTGTCTACTTTTGTGTCCTATTTACGACGCAAATATATACAAAAAATGACAAAACCAACACTAACTACACAAATGCGCAGTTTGGCCCAACAGGACAGAGACCTGCAAATAGCTATTGCCCAAGAGCTTGGCATGGCTGTAGTAACTATTTACCAATGGGCAAAATATTATCCCGAACGACTTGCCAAAAATCCTGCCGCACTGAAAGTAATCCTGAAATATATGAAAGAATCAAAGCGCGATATTAAAAAGCAATTATCTAAAATATAAAAATAATAAATTATGCTGAACGGATTAAAACTTCTGGGAATCATTCCAGGGAAAGCAATTAGCCAACGAATAGTTCTCCTGCTGATAGTAGCAATGGAATTACTCACACTCGGCTGGTTAACCTGGCTCATCTTCCAAAAAAACCCGATTAACTAAACCTGAAAATTAAATAACACCATGAATACAACACCAAACACCCCGAACAACCCAAGCGAAATTAATCCAACCAATTTCCATTATGAGCAGCCCCCGCAGCCACCCATAATTGGCGCAGCCGACAAAGCAGAAGATAACATTATTATGCATGACGCGCGAATAATTACCCCGCATCCTTACGGTGTATATGGACTTTGCAAAATAATTGAACACCTGCAAAACAACTAAAAACAAATGGTGAATTGAGAAATGTGAGTGGTGAATTATATCCATTCACAATTTACAACTCACAACTCACAATTAAAACAAGTGCTACAAATTATGATTACACACCCCAACGGACAAACAGAGCGCGACACAATTCCTGCCAAATGGCAAGCGCTGCCTGCCGATGAATTCCTTTACCGCTACCTGCTCGCCAATACCCAACTAAAAGCATTCGCCGACGGGATGGAAGATGAGCAGCAGAAAGTGCTGAAATATTTCGGAGTGAAGTATTGGGAACCCGGAATGGAGGAAGTAATGTTTGATGAAACGATATACAAAACAATTAAAACAACTGATAGCCATAAGCTATCAGCCAACGGCTAAAATGAAACTCTACGAATTTAATTACACAAACGGCTCCTACGAAATCAATAATAATCCCGGCTTTAATCCTTTGTGGATAGCCGCTGCCATAGGAATATTGATAACCGTACTAACATTAATCTACAACTAAAATGATATTATTTTCTAAATACAAAGGAACGATATTTTACCTCGTTCCCATGCCCTTCCTGGCTACCGGAAAATGCGAAGCATGCCAGGCAAAAGTACTTCTATTAGGCTTCAGCCTGGGCATTTGGATATTCACCATGCAAATACACTTTTAATAAATACACCTATGATACGACTAGAAACACGCCAACAGGTTAAGATCATTGTAGACCAACACGACGAAGGAATCACGCTCACCCGGCTGCACAATCAATTTCAGCGAATGGTAACCCGCCTGCAGCTCCGCACCCTGCTGGGAGCGCTATATGAAAAAGGAGATATAAGCCGCGAACGGGTACTGGAACTCAACAGGAGCGAAACAAAATATTATCCTTTTAACGGGCAACCGCCTGTTAAACGAAAACGAAAACCAAAGCAAGAAGAGGACAAGCAGATACTCGATGTGAAAGATTTTTTGCCCGGAGGAAAATATCAGCCTTATATAGAAGCC
>DATHOL010000443.1:0-4022 GCA_035484895.1 Bacteroidia bacterium
TCTTTCATTGCCTCCACTACATTCACCTCGCCTACAGCAGCCGGAAAATATTCGCAACCTGCTTTTATTGTAATCTCTTTTAGCGCCCGTGTGGAAGAAAGATTAGAAACAGTACTTCCCTTTTTGTTTTTCAAAATATAATCGGCAACAGCAACCAAGGTGTATTCTTCGCCAAACATTTCACCATCTTCGCAAACAATGGCAAGCCTGTCTACATCCGGGTCAACCGCAAAGCCTAAATGCGCTTTATTGCGTTCAACTGTTTTTGAAAGTTCGGTCAGGTTTTCAGGTAAAGGTTCCGCTTCGTGCTTAAATTCGCCGGTAGGCTCACAAAATAAATGTACCACTTCCTCTACGCCCAATTGCTTCAATAAAACAGGAACTATAAGGCCTCCAACAGAATTAACAGCATCAAGCACTATTCTAAACTTCTTTTCCTTAATCGCTTTAACATCCACCAAAGGAAGGGCCAGAATAAGGTCAATATGCTTTTGAAGGTATGTATCGTCTTCTTTTATTATTCCAAGTTGGTTTACAGTTGCCCATTCAAACTTGCCGATCTTGGCAATATTCAAGACATCCTTTCCTTCCGCTTCGGAAATAAATTCTCCTTTGGAATTAAGAAGTTTAAGTGCGTTCCAGTTTTTAGGGTTGTGGCTGGCAGTAATAATAATTCCACCGTCAGCGTTTTCCCTGGCAACTGCTATTTCGACTGTGGGAGTTGAAGCAAGTCCCAAATCTGTAACATCAATGCCAAGCCCTTGTAATGTTCCTGCAATAATATTGCGGACAAACGGGCCAGATAAGCGGGCATCGCGGCCTATTACAATTGCAGGCTTCTTTTTACCCTTATCTTTCTGATTTCTTTTTACCCAGGTACCATATGCTGCTGCAAATTTTACAATTTCAGTAGGCGATAAACCATCGTCTCCATTGCTGCCAATAGTACCTCTGATGCCTGATATAGATTTTATAAGTGTCAACGTCTTTTTATTAAGGGACGCAAAAGTAAAATTTTTAGAGAGACGGAGAAGCCTCCTGTTGAATCCGAAATAAATATTTATAAAGATTTCATTGCAGATACAGCATTAAAAAATGGAATATCTTATATTCCGACTGAAAATTATTCATTATCAAGCTATAACTTTTTCTAATCTTTACCGTAGAAGAGAAAACCAACATTCGCTTTGTTGATAAATATTAAAAAAATTAGTCTTATTGACCTATTAAAAAAATTCTTAGTTTCGAATGATAAAAGCTCAGAATAGCATCCAATAATTTCGCATGAAGAAAATTACCTTCCTTGCTTTTCTTTTCTCCCCGCTAATATCATTCGCGCAGATTGATTTTGGCGGACCTACCGCTACTGCAAGGGGAGGTTCTGTTACTGCTACTGCCAAAGATTGGGAAGCAATAGGAATAAATCCGGCTAACCTTGGCTGGAGCGATAATCATACATTTTCATTAAGCGTTGCTAATATTGGAATTAATATCCAGAACCAAGCCCTTACCATTGGTGAAGTGAGGCATACCCAATTCGATTCACTTACCCCCCAGCAAAGGCAACAGGCGTATGATGCCATGACCACACCCGGTGGCTTGAATGCGGCAGTATCGGCTAATTTCTTTTCGTTTTCCGTTCATTCAAAAAAGTGGGGCGGGCTCGCCATAAGTTTAACTGACCATGCTTATGCACACACCTATTTCAGTCCGAACTCGGCAAAAATTATTACCGACCTGATTGATATTAAAGATTCGGCAACTCTTATTAAAGCAATCAGAAAGGATTCCGCCCTTTTAAGTAAAACCCCTGCGGAATTATTGGATGGAACAAATATGGGGGGCTACCATTACCGCGAACTGAATATTGATTACGGCCACAAACTTTTAACCATTTATGTAAAAAGTACAGGTAAGGGCGGGGCTTCTTTCCAAAACTCCGACTATCTTGATAATACCTCAAAAACTTCCGACACGGTATCTAATCCTATTGAAATATTTGGTGGTTTTGGTATTAAACCAATTTGGGGCTTAGGTCAATTCAGTTCTATTTTTGTAGGCTCGCAGAATATTGAAGAAGGAACCGACGTTTATGGAAATCCAAATTACACAAGCAACATTTTATCAAATGCATTTACTGCTAATGGCAGAGGATTGGGTATTGATTTGGGATTAAATGCAAGTTATAAAAAATGGAAACTTGGGGTATCTGTTATTAACTTAGGAAGCATTAAATGGCATAATATAGATTTTAATAACAAGTTGGTGAACTTTCCCACAACAGATAGCCTGCGAAAGTTAACTCAAGGCAATGCCAAAATACTTGATTATTTCTTCAATCAAAGCCCGGGCCCTGATTATACAACCCAATTGCCATCCAGATTCAGAATGGGTGTAAGCTATCAATTATCAAAGGGAATCGTTTTTGCATCTGATTTTGTAGCACCGTTAAATACTGTGCCGGGGAACTTGTTGAATCCGTATGTTTCTGTTGGAGCACAAGTTAATGTATTCCATTATATTGAATTAAATGTTGGGTTAGCTACCGAAAAAGGGTTCGGAACTGTGGTTCCCTTGGGTGTATTTGTTAACTTTATAGGTGGATTTGATTTTTATGTTGGCACGAATGATGCTACAGCATATTTAAATAATGAAAGCGGACATGTACTTTCTCTTGCATTCGGAATCAGGTTATTCGGATTTTAAAATGAAATATACTACCACATCCATATCATTACTTTTTATCTCCATCGGAGTAATCCATGCACAAACTTCAGCGGCTAAAAAAACAGTGCATGATACCGTTAAAACCATTCAGGTATCTTCTGACCAGACTTCAAAGGTGAGTTACAATAATGGATTGAATGACTTTTCAAAAGGGAATTATCAAACCGCACTCACTAATTTTACGCAAGCCATCAATGGAAACGCCAAATTTGAACCGGGCTATTTAGCAAGAGCCAATACCAGGTATAAATTAAAGGATTATCGTAATGCTGTTGATGATTATAAGTCGGCGCTGGCACTTGATTCCAACGATGAAAAAGTATGGTATGGCTTAGGACTCTCTCAAACCATGCTTGGAAATAAAGGGCAAGCTATTGCAGCATTTACTCATGTTGTCAGAAAAAATACTAATAACGGTGATGCCTGGTATTGCTTAGGAGAATTGCAAGCTACAATTCTAAATTATAAAGATGCTATTGCCGATTTCAGCCTTGCAATTTCATCTAAACCTAATTTTGCGGAAGCATATAATGACAGAGCCACCTGCAATTATAATTTGGGGAATTACAAAAGTGCAGCAACTGATTACAGGCAGGCAGCAGCCCTAAATAAAACTCCCGATGTGTATGATAACTTGGGTAACGCAGAACTTAAAGACAGTGATTTGGATGGCGCTATCGGAGCCTATTCACAGGCTATTATGCTGAAGCCCGTTTTCCCTGATGCATATACAAACAGAGGGATTGCTTATATGGATAAGAAGGGATATTCGGATGCAATGAGTGATTTTAATAAAGCCATTCAGCAAGACTCCAATAACGCTTTTGCTTATTGCAACCGCGCCCTTACAGAATTCAAAATGAATAACCTTGATAAAGCAAAGGCTGATTGCGATAAAGCTATTATGCTGAAGGCAGATTATGGAACCGCTTACCTTAATCGTGGAATTATTGAAGAAGCACAACGAAAAGATAAAGAGGCTTGCGCCGATTGGCAAAAAGCAGTTAGTTATGGTATGACTATTGCAAATGATTATATAAAAGATTGCAAATGAAACTGAGTAGTAAAGTATATAAAGTAATTCCATTTCTTTTAGCTTTCTGCTTTATGGGTTATGCCTTGTTCAGTCAATTGCAAACCGCAAATAAGGAATTTGATAAAAAGAATTTCAGGGATAATATCAAAGGCTACAAAAAAGCGGTTGACTCTATAAAAAAAGGCGATACCTATTATGCACAGGGCCCCCACTATTTCCAGTATGCTATTGCATATTACCTGAGTGCTGAAAAATTCAA
>DATHOL010000444.1:0-6005 GCA_035484895.1 Bacteroidia bacterium
ATACATCAGCAAGATGCATGGTCTTTAAATTCAGGTTTTGTTTTTTGATATAACCATCCAAATGAATGAGGCAGGAAACATCAGTAGATATTAGGTATTGAGCCCCTGTTTCCATAGCGTTTTTTATCTTGTCAGAACCCATTCCGACAGCAATAGGTTCAAACTTGGCAGAAAAGGTGCCCCCAAACCCGCAACAGGATTCAGTATCTTTCATTTCCTTTATTTCCAGTTTACGCACCTTACTCAACAAAGTCCGTGGCTCTTCTTTAATTTTACACTCCCGTAAAGCAGCGCATGAATCATGATAAGTGGCGGTTCCCTCTAAGGTAGCGCCAATGTCTGTTACTTTCAAAACATTCACCAAAAAATCGCTGAACTCGTGGATATTCTTTGCCAGTTGCTTGTATTCGTTATGCAGGGCTGAGTTGTGGAACATCTCCGGATAGTAGTTCTTAATCATTCCTACGCATGAAGCAGACGGCGAAACAATATATCGGTCGTGCTGAAACTCCTTGATGAATTTTTCGCCTACTTTTTTGGCATCGGCCCAATAACCGGCATTAAATGCGGGTTGTCCGCAGCAGGTTTGTTCCGGATTATAATTTACATCGCAACCAACGCGCTCCAGAACCTTAACCATGTTAAAGCCTGTTTGCGGATATAGTTGGTCTACAAAGCAGGGAATAAATATATCTACTATCATACTTGGTGCAAATGTAGAAATTAGAACATAACTATAAGCGATGAGTTATGAACGATGAATAAAATTTCAATTCTCTAATAGAAAATCATTCATTACCTCATAAAACTCTTTTGGTTTATCTGCATGAACCCAATGCCCCGCTTCAGGAATAGTTATAATTTTTGCATTAGCAAACATTTCATGTATCAAACGGCTGTCAGCATTAAACATATGGTCCGACTTGCCACCTTTTACAAACAAAACAGGCATCTGCAAAGGTGGTATAGGCATGGGTGTAATTTCGGAAACGTTACGAAGGTTGGTTTTTAAACTATGTAAATTAAATCTCCATGCCAATTTTTGCTCATCTGTCCAATAGAGATTTTTCAATAAAAACTGCATCGTTCCAACGTCTTTAATGTCCTGCGACAAGATTTCCTCTACTTCTTTCCGAGATTGCACTTTGTCTAGATCTACCTTTTCCATAGCCTGAATGATTTCCAGGTTGGTAACCGGATATTTTTTCGGGCTCATATCCACAACCACTAATTTTTCCACTTTTCCCGGATGATTAACAGCAAATTGCATCACGGTTTTCCCACCCATAGAATGGCCCATAAGAATGGCTTTATCAACATTTTCATCGTTCATTAACTCCAGTAAATCTTCACTCATTAGCTGATAGCTATGTTCATCGCTATGCGGAGAACGTCCATGATTGCGCTGGTCAACAAAATAAACGGTATAATTTTCAGCAAACTGTTTTCCCAATGTCTGCCAGTTATCGGATGAACCAAATAAGCCATGAAGTATGAATAAAGGTTTACCGTTGCCCAGTTTACGAAAGAACAGTTTCATATTACTTTAATTTCTCCAAATATAATTGTACTGTCTTTTCGAGTCCTAAATAAAGCGCATCTGAAATAAGTGCATGCCCGATACTCACCTCATCAAGGTGAGGAATATTTTGATGAAAAAATGCAAGGTTATCTAAATTCAAATCGTGCCCGGCATTTATTCCAAGCCCTAATTCATGCGCTCGTATGGCTGCATTGCGATAATGTTCTATAGCTTTTTCAGGAGAGGAGGCATAATTTTTGGCATAATCTTCGGTATATAGTTCTATTCTGCCGGTACCGGTTTTAGCAGCTTCATCCATCATTCTTAAATCAGTATCGATAAATATGGAAGTGCGTATTCCTGATTTATGTAAAACAGAAATTACTTCTTTCAAAAAATCGTTGTGTTTTATAGTATCCCATCCGGCATTGGAAGTAAGCGCCTCCGGCGGATCAGGGACCAATGTAACTTGCGCAGGTTTTATATCGGTTACCATCTGCATAAATTTATCATTGGGATAACCTTCAATGTTGAACTCTACATTCAGCAGGGGTTTCAAATTATAAGCATCTTTATAACGTATGTGTCTTTCATCCGGCCTCGGATGCACTGTTATGCCATGTGCGCCGAAACGCACAATATCCAAAGCAGCTTTATTTACATCAGGCAGATTACCTCCCCGCGAATTGCGGATGAGAGCTATCTTATTAATATTTACGCTTAGTTTGGTCACCTTTAATTATTTACTTTTTCTTTCCCACCACCAACTCATAAATGCTTTCCTTCTGCAAATATTTATTGGCCATTTCCATAAGTTCTTTAGCGGTAATTGTACTTAATGCATTCACATATTTTTCATAATATGAATAATCCATATTGTGCAGCCAAATGTGTTTGAACCTGTCGGCAAGCGCAAAGGGGCCATCCATGCTGCGCATGAAATTACCACGCAGATAATTTTTTACCAGTTGCAATTCATCTGCCGGAACAGGTTCATTACATAACCTTTCCAATTCTTTATAAATTTCAATCACAGCCGCTTCGCAAACAGCACTTCCAACTTCGCTGCCTATATTGAAATATCCTGCATGTTGCAAAAATATAACTGAGGATGAGATTCCGTAAGTATATCCTTTGTCCTCGCGGATATTACTCATAAGGCGGGAACCAAAATAACCACCGAGAATTGTATTCAGTATTTGAAAAGGAATAGCATCTGCATGTGTTTTCAAAAACATTACCCGACCCATTCGTATAGCAGATTGAACTGAATCCTTTTTAGGGCTTGGAATAAAATTTACTTTTTCTTTAGCCGAATGAGGAACATAATTCCGTAAGGGTTCAAAATTTTGAACCCCTACAGTATCCTTACCAAAATAATCTCCTATTTTATTCAGCAATTTTTCATCTACCCTGCCAGATGCAATGATAGCGCAGTTTCCGGGAGTATAATATTTTTTGTGGAATGCTTCCAGGTGTTCTTTTTTTACACCGTCATATTCTTCCAAACGTGTTTTATGCCCGTATGGTTGTGTATCTCCAAATAGCAGCGAAGGGAAATTTTTTGCCGCCACTACACGTTCTTTTTGCTCATCCACTAAAAACCGCTGCTTGTTATTATGCAGATAAATCTCCAATTCATTTTGCGGAAAAGAAGGCTCTTTTATTAATTCTTCCAAAATGGGAAGTGCTTTGTCTATATGCTTTCCCAGCGTGTATATAGTTACCGAAGCATAATCTTGTTGAACAGAAGTCTCTAAAAAGGAACCGTAATAATCAAGCAGAGAAGCGATTTCTTCTGCGGTATGTTTTTTAGTTCCTTCTTCCAGCATGGAGTTTGTACTTCCCGCAACTAATGGAACATCCTGTTCACGGGAACCGGCACGGAAAATAACTTCTATTTTAATTACATCCTGCGTGCCGGCATTTACATAGTAAACAGGAACTCCATTCGGCAAAGAATGGCTGGTAGCCTGTATAATATTTATCTTGCTTTCGAGTGCAAGGCCTGGCATGGTTATTCTATCTAGCATAATTTCAGTTGGCATATTATTTTGTTTTGGCTCGGTAATATAAGGTGGAGCAATTAGACTCTTTCAACTCAGCTATGGATTCATCCAGGATATCCTTTTCAGAAACACCGAAGAATTTTTCTACTTCTTTATTGGCATCAGCCGCATCGCCCAGTAATTCGAAAAAGGAAAGGTTCATCGCCTTATTTAAAATACTTATTTCGGCGAATACATGTTGGGCCTCTACTTTATTTTTTGCTTTTTCCAATTCGTCTTTCTCCACTTCGGCTGTAAGAAGTTTTGTCATTTCCTTTTGTATGGCTGCATCCGCTTGTTCCAAGGTAACTCCGTCCAACAACTTGCCGGTGACAATAAATATTCCCGGATCCAGCGATTCGTATGTAAATGCATTTATCTCGCTGAATAATTTTTGGGTTTTTACCAGCTCCACATACAAACGTGAAGCATTGCCATCAGTAAGAATGTCGGCAAGAAGCTCCATTATGTAAAAACTTTTATCGGCACGTTTGCCCATGTGATAGAGTTTGTAAATAGCGCTTGCAGGCACATCTCTTTCCAACTCCAGTTTACGTGTTTCGGTCTGTGGTGGCTCGATTGGAAGATTCCTCTTCGGCGGATTACCCATCGGTATTGGGGCAAACCATTTTTCGCAAAGTGCTTTTACTTCTTCAACTGTTACATTTCCGGTAACACAAAGTATGGCATTATTCGGGCAATAAAACTTTTTGAAAAATGCTTTCACATCATCCATCACCGCATATTTGATATGATCAATATTTTTACCGATAGTAGGCCACAAATACGGATGCACCTTGTATGCCAGCTTAGGAATTTCCAACCAAATATCGCCGTAAGGTTGATTGAGATAGCTTTGTTTGAACTCCTCAATTACCACATTGCGCTGCACTTCCAGGCTCTTTTCAGAAAATGCTAAACTCAACATTCTATCTGATTCCAGCCAGAAAGCCACCTCTAAGTTAACGGCAGGAAGCGTGAGATAGTAGTTGGTAATATCATTTGAAGTAAATGCATTATTTTCTCCGCCTGCAATTTGTAAGGGCGTATCGTACTCCGGAATATTTACAGAACCTCCAAACATCAAATGCTCGAAAAGGTGCGCAAAACCTGTACGTTCAGGGTCTTCATCCCGTGCACCTACATCGTATAAAATGTTTACACAGGCCATCGGTGTGGATGTATCCCTGTGTACAATTACTTTTAATCCGTTAGCTAAAGTGAATCTTTCAAAATCTATCATAGTTTTCGCTTATTATTCTTTTCAACACAGAGGCCTCGGAGAAAATAGAGTTGCACAGAGTCTGAATCACCTTTTTCTCTGTGAAACTCTGTTTTCCCTGTGTACTCTGTGTTGAATATATTCATTATAGAGTTACACAGAGTTTAAATTTCCATTTATTTTCCTACGAATACCATGTTTTAGTAATGTAACATTAAAATTTATTAATAGTCCAAGTTTTTTATTGGCCAACTTTAAATAGGTTACTAATTGCGCTTCGTGGACTGGAAGCAAATCCTCCACAGATTTAAATTCTACAATTATTAAATCGTTCACAAGCATATCAATTATAAATTCCTTTTCAAGTTTTTCACCTTTGAATTTTATTGGAAGCAAAACCTGGCGCTGGACTGATAGTCCATGCTTTTTCATGACATTTTCAACGCAAACTTCATACACAGATTCCATCAATCCCGGACCTAATTCCTTGTGTACTTCCATACAACACCAGATTATTTTCTCTGAAAGAGAATTATAATCCTTCTCTGTGTATATTTTGCTGCTTTGTATTGAAACCATCTTTCTCTGTGAAACTCTGTTTTCTTTGTGAACTCTGTGTTGAAAATGCATTATTCCGGTATATCATATTTCCCTGCCTCCATAATCGCCGCATGAAACTCATTCATTATTTCTTTTACTATTTCGCTTGTAGGTTGAATTTCCTTTACCGCCGCTGCAATCTGTCCTATTTCCAATTCGCCTTCCGTCATATCGCCTTCAAACATTCCGTGCTTGGCTCTTGCCCTGCCTAATAGTTCTTTTAGTTCATCCGTTGACGCACCACGATCCTCCGCTTCCTGCACTTTTTTATAAAATTCATTTTTCAGAATACGCACCGGCACCAACTTTTTCAGAGTAAGGACGGTATCACCTTCATTTGACTCTATAATCCGCTTTTTAAAATTTAAATGAACAGAGGCTTCTTCCGATGCTGCAAAACGTGTGCCAACTTGCACCCCATCAGCACCCAGAGCCATAGCAGCTAACATGGAGCGTCCACTGGCAATACCTCCGGCTGCAATTAAAGGAATATGAATTTCTTTCTTCACCAACGGGATAAGAACCATTGTGGTAGTTTCTTCACGACCATTATGCCCTCCGGCTTCAAAGCCTTCGGCCACAACGGCATCAACTCCTGCATCTTGTGCTTTTA
>DATHOL010000445.1:0-3733 GCA_035484895.1 Bacteroidia bacterium
GAACCTAAAAGTGCTCTTTCTAAGATTGTAAACTCAAAAATTTTATTATCTAATTGTTCTTTTACTAGAGGGTCTTTACCTTCCTTAGTCTCTTCAAAATGTTGGGCTATAGCTTTGTATTCGGTAAGATAATCGGTAACAGCATCGTTTCGCTGGGTTTTCAGATTCTCCAATTGGAGTGCAGTATATTTCTTCTCCAATAGTGTAGCATTGTCAATATCAGGATATGTTCTCAAAAAGGCCGATTCTTTTTCCGAATAAGCAATAAGCTTATTTTGATAGTCATCATATTTCAAACCAACACTATCTTCCTCTTGTTTACTTAATCTCTTTAGTGTTCCCAACTCTATCTGTTCATCCATGTCCTTCTTTTCGATACTAGCTTTTCTTGCTTTTCTAATTTTCCCCTCTCCTTCTTTAGTTGTAATTTGTTCTTCTATTTTATCCCTATCTATGGTTACCGAATATTTTTTATTAATAGCATCCAGTTTTTTCTCCATTTCGCTTAAACTTTTCTTAAGGCCTTTTACCTTTTCATTTTTCCTTTGGATGATAAAAGACGAAATTTTAATGTAGTCCAAAGATGTTCCATCTAACAGGGCATTATCAAAATCATAGTCTATTGCCAACTTATCCTTGTCAAACGGTCTTTTAAAGCGAAGATTCTCTAACTCCAAAAGTTTGACCTCGTTTTCAGTAATCATCGAATCAATTTCATTTTTCCGCCCTTCCAATACTTCTTTTAAGCGCTCTGGCTTATCAAAGAGGCGACTCTCCTTTCGCTTAGGTATAAATTCCCTTATGTCTCCAAGTTTAAGCCAGTAGCCACTATTTCCGATATCATCTTCAATGTTGCCGCTATCCAAAACCTTCAAGTCATTAACATAACGGATATTGGCAGATATTTTAGCAGGTTTATTCCATTCCACATTTAATAGGGCAAATAAAATGGTTTCTTGGCTTTCCGTAAGTTCAATTTTATTTTTTATTACTTGTTCAAAAAGTGTACCTTTCTTCTTATAGCTTAATAAATCCAATACATACTTTAATTCAATTGTCTCCCCAGAAATTTTTTGGTGATATTCTTCAATCACAGTAAATTGTTCCTTTACTTTCTCTTCCATAGAATGAAAAGAGGCGTACTTTTCATAAAGCGGTTTAACAAATTTAATTCGTTCTAAAATATCGGAAGCCGCATAAGTGTCAATTTGAATATCCTCATTGAGATTAATTACATCTGGGATATTAATATGTTCAGCATTTTCAAGGCTTGTTATTTGGGCTTCTACACCATTTAACCCACTTACTACTTCAGAATATTCTTTTAACGCTATTATAGTGTTTTGAATCAAGTCAAGTTCCTTAACGGCCCGAATATTCAATGTTTTGAATCTTTTTTCCCTTTTTTCAAGTTCTTCTCGCCTTTTTACGTTTTTATCTAATTCATCTTTTGCTTTTTTATACAACTTTTCGGATTCCTTCACTTGAGATTGTGATAATACTATCTCACCGCTTTTATATTCAAGTTCAGCAAGCCCCATGACATTTTCTTTTTCTTTTAACCCGTTTAGAGAATTTTGCTTGCTTTCAATATCCTTAATTTGTGCTTCTAACTCTTTGAAATCAAGCATTAACTTATTTAATTCATCCCTATGCTTTTCAAAAGTTAATTCATTTTCCTGTTCCGAGTCTTCAAATAGAAACCTTTTAAGGCTTTCGGAATCTTCAAGGTCTATTGCCTTCGCTTTTGAGAATGATTGAATTATTTTTGCAAAAGCCTGGAGATTGGTATCTATTCCAAGATTAATAGGAAGAATCTGTTTGTTATAAAGAAACCTGTAATACTCTTGCTTATCCGCCTTGTAAGTGAAATTGCTTAAGAATAAATCATACCTGCTTCTTAAATGCTTACTAAGGTCTGCTAAAGAAGGAATTGTATTATTATTTAAAAAATGCTTGCAAGTAAGCAGAGCTTCCTTTTTGAAGCAATTCTCTGAAAGTTCAGCAGTAATGTTAGTCGTTTTGGTAATTACAAATGGAATAATTTTCCGTGTGCTACTATTAGGTATGCAGACACCAATAGCAATAAAGTTCCCCTCACTTACTTCAATGTTCAGGAATGCATACGCTTCGTTGCATTTATAAGGTAATGCATAGGGTTCTCTTTTTTTTAAACCCTCCGTACCAAATTTAATAAGGTCTTTATCTGTAATAAAAACTAACTGTAAAATATCAGCGATGATTGATTTTCCCACCCCATTACTTCCTACGAAATCAGTTCTTTCGGGGTGAAACAAATAGTCTTGGTTATAATGGCATCTAAGCCCTACAGTAGAGATAGAGAATATTCTCGGGTATTTCATATATTTTGGGGAACAATTTTATTTACAAAATCTTCAAAATGCTCAAGCTCATCTTTATACAGCTTCGCAAATCGGTTAATTGCGGGTTTTAAAACAAAACTAATTTCTGCATCATCTTGTTGTTGCATATCTATCCAGCCCAAGGCCGCAAAACTCTTTAATACTCTTTTAATACTACTTCTAACTTCTTCCCACTCTATGTCCGTAAAATTACCCCTTTGCCCCTTAAAAAAGATTCGCTGGTAATTAGCCGCATACTCACCTTCCAAAATCTCCTTTTTCAAATCACTCCAAGTAATTTGTTTGATTTGCTCAAAATACCGTTCATAATACATATTCATAAGTACAATACCTATTATTGTCTGGATTTGGGTTAATTCCCGATACCTGCTGGATGGAGATAATTTCCCCTTCCCATCTTCCGGAAAGTCAAGATAAAAATAAGTTTCATTATCTTTTTTATCCTTAATCAGATTCAAACCGTATAAATTTTGGTAAAAAAACTTGAAGTCAGGTTCATTACTACTAAGGATTAGGAAAGGATAATAATCATCTCGTTGGATATGCTTACCCTGCAAAAGCTCAATATTAATATCGGCAAAGTATTGTTTTACCTTTTCATCTTCTAAGAATGCGTATCCTTTTTCGTGCGTTCCTTGATATTCATCTTCCATAATATTACTTCATTATTTTGAAAATTCTCTGGTAATTCCTGTTTAATATTGATTACATAACTCTCATTAGTACTTGCATACTGCACTAATTCAAACCCAAATTGGAGCGAGAGTTCAACATCTCCTTCGGACTTTAATATGTTGTAAAATTGTTGAGTAATGTTAAGTTCCTTATTTTGGGATAAGAGTTCTTTACTCTCTTCTACTAGGCGTGAAACCACTGCCTGCCTATCAAGCTCCTTATCAATTTTGGCTTTTTCTTCTTGTCCATATGAAAAATCTACTTCTACCTCGTAAACAGGATTAACCGTAGAGATGTTAAAATCATATTTTGGAGCAAAGAATAAGTTATAATTTTCAAATGGCAATGCTTTTAAAGGAAATGCATCCGGTAAAACTGGACCCTCTTTTGAATACGAACTTTCCTGAAGTACCAACTGTAATAATCTTTTAAAATTGACTTTATATTGCGACTGATGCCTGAAATTATCTTGTAGTTCTTTCAATTTTGAGTTTGCAAAAACTATCTTTTCCCAGATTTGCCCAAGCCTCATATCCACCACCGCAAAAAAGGAAGTAACTTCTTCCTGTATTCTTTCTGCTTCATAATAGTCCTTCCTTAATTTACTATACTCTTCCTCTTCTTCAGTATTTTCAGGATGCTTAAATTCATCTATTTTGGAGTAAAAAAAATCA
>DATHOL010000446.1:0-4292 GCA_035484895.1 Bacteroidia bacterium
TGTTCTCATTTGAAAATATATCGGGTAATGGGGCTGCTATGTATATTGATAATATTAATATACCCGGCGCACCCACGGGTGTTCAAAGCGTTACTTCCACACCATCGGTAAATGTATATCCTAATCCAACCGGTGGTCAATTCACAATCGGACTTGCAAATGTTTCAGGCAATGCCTATGCTAGAATTTATAATGTACTTGGACAAGAGGTTACTGTTGCTTCATTGAAAAATGGAAGCAATAATCTTGACTTAGGCACTCAATCTAAAGGCATTTATATTTATAGAATTTTCTCTGAAACAGGTTCAGCCATTTCTACCGGAAGGTTGGTAATAGAGTAAACCGTGCAATGCTTATAATGAAAAGGCGAGGTCTATCCTCGCTTTTTTGTTTTCATTTTATCTATTTTTACACTGAATTTATGAAATGAATATAGATACCGACGATACCATAGTTGCATTATCGACCCCGAATGGGGTAGGGGCCATTGGAGTTATAAGGATTTCAGGACCCGATGCAATTGCTATAAGCGAAAAAATACTCCCCGGAATAAAGCTTTCCGGTGCTGTTGGCCACACCATGCATTTTGGAATTATTAAAGATGGAGCTGAAGTGTTGGATGAGGCTGTAGTCGGACTTTTCAAAGCGCCCCACTCTTTCACTTGCGAGGATGTGGTGGAAATTTCCTGCCATGGTTCTCCCTACATTTTGCAGAAAGTGTTGCAACTATTATTGAGTAAGGGCGCCCGCATAGCCAAACCCGGAGAGTTTACCATGCGTGCATTTTTAAATGGCCGATTTGACTTGTCGCAGGCTGAAGCTGTAAGTGATTTAATTGCATCGGAAACAAAAGCTGCGCATCACCTCGCCATGAATCAGATGCGTGGCGGATTTTCCGGAGAGTTGAAAGCGCTACGGGATGAACTGGTGCATTTTGCATCTCTGATTGAACTGGAACTTGACTTTAGCGAAGAAGATGTTGAATTTGCAAATCGTCCCCAATTGATAGAACTGCTTGATAAAATGCAAGCAAAAATTAAAAAACTCTGCGATTCTTTCCATTTGGGAAATGTGCTGAAGAATGGTGTTTCGGTGGTAATAGCAGGACGACCCAATGCAGGTAAATCGACGCTGCTAAATACATTGCTAAATGAAGAACGCGCAATTGTAAGCGATATACCCGGCACTACCCGCGATACGATTGAGGAAATATTGGTGATAAATGGCATAGCTTTCCGGCTGATTGACACTGCAGGAATCCGTATTGCTGCTGATATAATTGAGAAACAAGGTGTGGAGCGTACTATGCAAAAAATTGAACAAGCTTCCATAGTCCTTTATCTTTTTGATGCCGATGAAATGTCGCTTCAACAGGTTTTGGAAGATTTGAGCAAATTAAAAAGGAATGATGAAATACCGGTTTTTGCGGTTGCAAATAAAGTAGATAGGGGAGATGAGAAAATTTATACTTATAAATTCAAATCAATCCCTGATACATGTCTTTTATCTGCTAAAAACGGGCACGGAATTGATGCATTAAAAAGGAAATTATTTGACGCAGTTGTTCAGGGGAATAATTTGAATGACGGAGTTATTCTTAGCAATGCGAGGCATTACGAGGAACTAAAGGCGACCCTTCAAAACCTTCACAAAGCTAAAATGGGGATTGAAAATAAATTATCAGGAGAGCTTGTTGCTTCAGACATTCGCTCAGCACTGAATCACCTCGGGGAAATTACCGGAGAAGTAACTACGGATGATTTATTGGGAAATATTTTCGGGAAATTTTGCATCGGGAAATAAGTAACTTTCTTACGTAACAATATTTTTATGTTTGCTTGTTACAAATAGATAAACTGCCATTATAATCAGCAAAACATTACTAATACCTAGTATTCCCAGGCTATAAGCTTTTAGTGACAATTCTTTCCCCAACAAATCAGAGGAATTTCCGGTATATAATAATATGAGTGCTATAAATAACAGTGTGAGCGGAATATTTTTTCTCGAAAAAAGATACATGATTATATATAATATAATTGGTAGTGTCATTAAAAAATGTTCGGTATCAGTTTTAAATAAGGATGGCATTATGGCAAGCAGGGTAATCCACTCCATAATGAAATTTTTAGAATTTTCATTTTCATTGCTCCTGCTTGTTTTAATATTTCGACTTATAAATAAGCAATAAGGAATAAGTAAAATTATCATCACAATGTATTGAAAGTTTGATGTGAAAGGTACGTTCACATTATTGCGGATTACGGCTTCAATGGTATTTGGGCTGGGGAAAGCATCTGCATGAATCAGCATAGTATTAATCCATTCTTTATGCAGGCCCCAATCTTTACTGAACCCGAGAAACAAAGCTGGCAGCAGAATAAAGGCAGCTACTAGGGTACAAGTAATAATAACGGTTTTAAAATAACGGCGCATAATTAAGGGAATCAGTAATAGAATAAAAAATGGTTTTGTAATAATTACAAGTGCAATAAATAAACCTGCCGGCGCCATTTTGTTTTGCAGTATGAACCGCAAAGCCATGCATAAAACCAAAAGCATTAATATATTCACGTTTCCTAATTCCAGTTCCCGCACCAGGTGTGTTGCAATGCAGATTAGCGCTATAGATAAAAGCAGGTTCGGAAATTTCGTTTCGGAACCGAATAAATGCTTATTGAACAGATTAAACAGGATAACTGTAGTGATAATGATGGAAGCGGAAATCAGGGCGAAATCTAAAACACAGGCGGCATAATAGGGTAACAAACTTAAGGGGTAAAACAATAATGCTGTAAACGGAGAGTACTTATAATATCCCGAACCAAGGGTGAAAGCTACACCATATAACTGTTTTCCACTTGTTAATGCACGAGCTGCTTCGTAATAAACTTTAAAATCACTTAACTGAAATTTGTGATTTATATTCTCAATGACAAAATCAGCGATGAGAATAATCGTTGCAAAAAGAATAAATTTGTAGGGAATCGTTTTTTTAGGAAGCATGATGGGAGGCTGGTTTTCAAAAGTACAGAGAAAAATCATGAATAACTCCGATTAATGATCTGTATAACTAAGCAATTATTAATTTTGAGGACTGAAAAAATTATGAGAAAAAAAATATTAATCACAGGTTCAAACGGGCTTTTAGGTCAAAAGCTGGTTTACAGGCTTCTGAATGAGGCTAATGTAGATGTTATTGCTACCTCCAAAGGAGAAAACAGGCTGAAGCATCAGGCCGGATACACATATAATGCCTTGGATGTTACCGATGAGCAAGCAGTGAAAGATGTGTTGCTGAAACATAAGCCTGATGTGGTAATCAATACCGCCGCAATGACCAATGTAGATGCTTGCGAAACGGAGCGGGATGCCTGCCGGAAACTTAATGTAGATGCGGTGGAACATATAATAAATGCAATGAAATTAATTCCCGGCAGCCCGCAACTGATTCATCTTTCCACCGATTTTATTTTTGACGGGAAAAATGGCCCTTACAGGGAAACCGATATACCCTATCCGCCTAATTCAGTTTATGCAGAATCAAAATATGTTTCAGAAAAACTGGTGGAGAAATCGGGGCTTAAATGGACTATTATCCGCACAATATTAGTATATGGTGTAGTTGATTTTATGAGCCGAAGTAATATTGTACTCTGGGCCAAAGAGTCGCTCTCAAAAGGCAAAACCATCAATGTAGTAGATGACCAGTTCCGAACACCAACATTATCTGAAGACCTTGCTGAAGGATGCATTTTAGCTGCTATGCAGGGTGCAACAGGTGTTTTCCATATATCAGGCAAAGATTTTATGAGCATAATTGAACTCGTAAATATTGTTGCGGATTACTGGCATTTCGACAAATCATTAATTCATCCTGCAAAAACAGCCACTTTAGGGCAACCGGCCCAACGCCCTCTTAAAACAGGGTTTATTTTGGATAAAGCCATTAAAGAGCTTGGTTATAAGCCGCATTCATTTTTGGAAGGATTGGCTATTGTTGACAAACAACTTAAAGCAGAGTAGGTTTATAAAATTCATAAAGCTTGTAAAGTTGAAAGTAATGAATTGTTAACGGTTTTTTAGAACTTTAGGAACTTTCAACTTTAGGAACTTTATAACTCGCTTTTTATTTATAACTTTGAGGTTTTAAACGACTACCATATTCTATGAGTTTTATTGCAAGTGTACAGGCCCGTCAAATTCTTGATTCAAGAGGAAATCCAACATTAGAAGTAGATGTAATTTCAGATACCGGGGTAATTGGCAGGGCTGCCGTGCCTTCCGGGGCA
>DATHOL010000447.1:0-2394 GCA_035484895.1 Bacteroidia bacterium
TGATGTAAAGATGTGTTCTGCGTAACCATCATTTCCAATCCCAGTTCGCGGCAACGGTCTTCCTCCACCGGAGCACAAAGCAAACCACGACCATGCATGGTCATGAAGTTTACCATTTCGGGGGTTACATTTTTGGCTGCAGTAATAAAATCACCCTCATTTTCGCGGTCTTCATCATCCACTACAATAACTAATTTGCCTTTTTTTATATCATCAATGGCACTCTCTATATCGGAAAGTTGGTTTTCCATAAGTTAGTTTATAAAGTTTGGGTTTCAGTTTTTGATTTATAAATAGGTACGTTGGAGCAAGCTTCGCCATACATAATACTTTTAGCATAAGGTTTCAGCAGGGTAACTGCATCAGAAAAGGCAGATGGAGGCAACTCCTTATCTCCGCAACCGCGTATCATCACTCGCTTGTCTTTGAAATTTTCCGGATGTAATTTTTCTTTCAACGATTCACTGAAAATAATTGCTTCCAGTGTATCCCGGTTTCCGGATACTACTTTTTTAGCATAAGGTTGTAGTTCCGAAGCAAGCAGCATATAGGTCCATTGCGGAATGATTGCATCAGCGGTAGAAGTAATAGCAACAAATTTGTTTTTATACCTGGCCCAATCCTCATTTTTCAGAAAAGTCCTGAAATCTTTTTCCCTTAAAATGAGGCCTTCGTAAAGATAGTTTTTCAGGTCAATAACCATTCTTTCGCCTTCAGGATAAAAATCGCCAAGGTTAAGCGGTTCAAGGCTGCTATTGGCAACTTTGTTCTTTATTTCATCGGTCTCGTTTTCCATGCCCTGTTTTACTTTGCAAAGATAGGCAATATCGGGTTATTCCGGGATTTATCTATCCTGTTGTTAATGAGAGGAATCATAATTATTTTACCTTTGTCAGTATGTACAGGAGCAAATTTTTTTACCCTTGCCTGCTGGTATTGCTTTGGTTTGTAATGATGTACATTGTAAACCCCTTTGGCAACTTCCCAATAAATGATGATTGGCAATATGCAAGACCGGTATGGTATCTTATTAACAAAGGGTATTACTTTTCCCCGGATGCTTACTCACCTATAATCATTTCCCAGGTATTTTTGGGTTCTCTGTTTTGCCTGCCCGGAGGTTTTTCATTTGACGCGCTCCGCATTTCAACCATGGTTTTATCTTTGACAGGAGTATTGATATTTTACCTTTTGCTTTTAAAATCAACCAGGAATCAGAAATTATCTTTTCTGGGGGCTTTATTGCTTGTTGCAAATCCTTTCTATTGTAGTCTCTCCATCAGCTTTATGACGGATGTTCCTTTCGTTGCTTTTAGCATAGTTTCTGCATATTTCTTTTTCTGTGCAATAGAATCTGATAAACAGTTGCATATTATTCTTGCCACTGTTTTCGCCATTGTAGCTACCCTCATAAGGCAATTTGGTATTGTAATTCCTATTGCTTTTGGCCTTGTTTCAATTATAAGAAACAGGCCGAAATTTATAAAGTGCTGGAAATATTTATTGCCGGCTATTATAACCGGAATTATACTTGAATCGGGTTTCCTGTGGCTAAAATATATCGGTTCTGAATTAAAACCATATTATGGCGTAAGTATAATTGATTTTATAAAAAGACCGGGTAATCTTTTTGCCAATGCACAAACAAGAGGCAGCCTCCTTCTCCTTTATTCAGGCTTTTTTCTGCTTCCGCTCTTACTATACACAACATGGAGTATATGGTTCCGGACAAGTAAACGTCAAAAAATAGGAATATTCGTTTTTGTTCTTATTTTTATTCCCGGGTTGGTTATTTGGTGTCAACAATTCCCCTGTAGAAATATTCTTACTACGTATGGAATTGGCCCCCGAACATTAAAAGGGATGATGGAGCTTGTATATCCCAACCCTGATTTTCCGCATGCAATTTTGTTGCTGCTGCAAATAATTGCTTTTATTGGAGCTATTCTGTTACTTATTAACTTCGGGAAAATAATAATTGACATAATTCATTCATGCTACCACAGAGAGTATACGAAAACAACAATGCAACAAATGTTTACAGTATTTTTCTTTATAGGATATGCTGCGCTGATGTTTGTGCCGGATAATTTCTTTGACCGTTACTTCCTCATTTTTATTGTATTATCAGCTATTTTAATTCTTTCTGGAATGCCGGAAAATGTAAAAATACGACAGCCTTTTTATATTATTTCTTGTATTATTACCATAGCAATGGGGATTTTTAGCGCTGCCATCACACATGATTATATGGCCTGGAACCGGACACGCTGGCAGGGCATTGATTATCTGACTAAAGACCTTAAGGTATCGCCCCATAAAATGGATGGTGGATATGAATTTAATGGTTGGGCCATCGGCGTTAGTAACCAAGCCTCTATTGATAAGGGGAAA
>DATHOL010000448.1:0-4611 GCA_035484895.1 Bacteroidia bacterium
TATTTAGCTCTGTTTATACTTGCCGCCGAAGGCGGCTATGTAAATAATCCTGCCGACAAAGGAGGTGAAACCAATAAAGGTATTACCTGGGCGGTGTGGGTTTCATTCAATGGGGATACAGCTGCCAGCCACAATCGCTTCATCGTTATGATGACGGATGAATGGACGCATATATTTAAAACCGGGTATTGGGATAAATGCCTGGCCGACCAAATTACCAATCAGCGCATAGCAAATACCATTGTCGACTGGGTGTGGTGCAGCGGGCAGCATTATCCGGAATTGGATGTACAGAAATTAATAAACACTATTTTTAATAAACACCTTGCTGAAGATGGTTTATTCGGCCCTGCTACTATTGAAACGTTGAATACAGTTAATCCGGATGCATTCTATAATTCACTAATTGAACGCCGGAAACAATATTATAAAGACATAGTTTCATTGGCGCAGGCAAATGGCGACCATAGCCAGGATGGCTTCTTAGCCGGCTGGTTAAACCGGATAAATAACCTGGTAAAATATAATGAACAATTCGATAAATAAGCTTTTATGAATTTCATTTTTAGTTTTTCACTTTTCATTTTTCACTTACTATGAACCAAACACTCTGGAATATTATGAAAGGCACCTTGCTGGAAGGCGAGAAGGGCTCCGGCAAAGCTATGTGCGCCCTGGCTTCCATGCTCATCATTTTATTTATGTGCATTTATTCTACCATTAAAAATACACCTATTGACTTAGCTGTCATTCTTGAATTGATAGGATTTATCCTTACCCTTTATGGAATAAAAGGCTGGACGGCAGTAAAACTAAGTAAGAATGGCGAAGGCAGTGTAAGCTCAACCCCCGAAGACAAATGAAAAAAAATATTCCATTTTTAACTATTAGCTATTGGCTATTAGCTATTGGCTTTTCCGGTTGCACTCCGCAGCAAAAACTCCAGCATTTAGAAAACAGGCATCCTGAATTATTTAAACCAACTATAAAAGATAGTATTTCAAATACGGTTCAGTATGTGGCGCATGACAGCATTATTAGTATTCCGGCACAATCGGTTACGTTGCATGATACCTTTTTGGTGAATGAGCCTTGTCCCACGCATTACCGCAAAGTATTAAAAAGCGGTAATGAAACTGCCACATTGAGTATAGATTCGGGCATGGTAACTGTTATTTGCCATGAGGATAGCCTGAAAAAAGAAATCGAGGTTCGCGATAAAATTATCAGTTCTTTTAAAGAACACACGCAGGTGGGTGTAGCAGAGCACGATGTATATTTAACCCTCTGGTACGATTATTTCTGCCGTACGATTGTGGGGCTTTCTTTATTGTTCTTATTGCTTTGGGTGTTGTTACATGCGCTGAAGCTTCCGCTGCCATAATTTCAGCCGGAAAGTAATTATATTCTATTTTTTATTGCCGCTTAGTTCCGTCTGTTACTTTTGTGAATTGAAAATTCAATTTCCAATTGAGAACAGGAACCACAACAAAACGATTATTAAAACCGCTTTCGCTGGTAGCGGTAATATTTCTTACCGTCTCCGGCGGCCCTTATGGCTTAGAGCCACTACTGCAATTTGCAGGAAAAAATGGAGCTCTTCTTTTACTTATGGTAGTTCCCTTTTTGTGGGATGTTCCTGCCATATTAACCGTGTTGGAACTGAATAGCATGATGCCTGTAAACGGCGGGTATTACAAATGGGTAAACCGCGCACTGGGCCTGCGCTGGGCTTTTTATGAAGGCTGGTGGAGCTGGCTTTATTCCTTTACTGATTTGGCAATTTATCCGGTACTATTCGTAACATATCTTTCATTTTTCTTTCCCGACATTGCTGCTTACAAAATACCTGTATGCTTGCTGGTAATATGGGGCAGTGCAGGCTTGAATATTCTGGGTATTGTACCTGTCGGCAGGGTTTCATTAATACTTGGAACTATTGTTTTGGTGCCATTTTTTATTTTATTCGGAGTAAGCTTTTTGAGCCCTGCTATGCACTTTGCAACTCCGGCGTTATCATTGAACGGAGTTGGATTCACCTCAATTGGTATGGGCTTGTACACCGTAATGTGGAATTTTTTGGGCTGGGATAATACTACTACCTATGCAGGAGAGGTAGATAAACCCGTTCGCTCCTATTTAATTTCTATGGGAGTTTCTTTTATAGTGGTTGTAGTTGTTTATTTGCTCACAACTTATGTAACCCAGAATTCAGGGGTCGATTTAAAGGAGTTAACAGATAAGGGATATCCATTGTTAGGTGTAACAATTGCCGGGCGCTGGCTGGGTATATTGCTATCTATTGGCGGAATGGCAAGTGCTTTAGGTATATTTTCCGCAGTTATATTATCTATATCCCGGGTACCGAAAGCATTGGCCGAAGATAAACTTCTGCCCAAGGTGCTTGGCGTTACACACAAACGGTTCAATACCCCTTATCTCGCCATAATTGTTTGTGCAGTAATTGTAAGTTTTATGGTATTATGGACTTTCACCGACCTGCTGGTGATTGATGTAATACTATACGGAGCAGGCTTATTCCTCGAATTTATTTCTCTCATAGTATTGCGTGTAAATGAACCCGATGCTCCCCGTCCTTTCAAAATACCATTGAATGTTTTTGGGCTTTCGTTGATGATGCTTCTGCCTGTATCTGTTTATTCCATTGCGCTGGTGGCTGTTTTTAGCCAGGCAAGCAAAATGTTTGTTCCGGCAATGTTTGCGGTGTGCGCTTTAGTTACAGCAGAGGTTGTATGGTGGTTCGTGCGGAGGATGAATAAGTGGTAGCCGGCCTTCGGCCTATTGCACCACAATTTTGGTTGTACCAATCAAATTATTTTCTCCATTAAAGACACGAATAAAATACATTCCCTTTGCCAAGCCTTCGGCAGAGAGGGTGTAAGTATTTCCTGTAAATTCAACTTGTTTCAGTTTTCTTCCGGTAACATCATCCAGTTCTAAATAATGCTGTCCGGTAGAATTTACGAGTAGGGTAGTGGAGTTATTGAAAGGATTAGGATAAACTCTTAGCTCTTCACTCTTAGCTCTTAGCTCGTTATTGCCATCCGTATTTTCTATGCAGGGGGTCCAACGGCCAGTAAATACGTCTGTCCCGCCAGAATTAGCTATCAAGGTATCTGCTCCGCAAAAAACACTATCATTAAAAAATTTACTTCCGGCATATGCATATTTCCCGGAAGAATCAACCGCGATACAGGTTACATTGTCAATCCCATTAAGCAAAGAACCGCAAAGTGGTTTACCCGAAGTGTCAAATTTCATAATAAAAATGGCAAACGAATTTAACGGATTGGATGAAAGCGTATCGTTGTTAAATGCAATGCTGGGAAAACCCGGAACAGTATTGAATCCTGCCAGGTAAATATGGTTTATGGCATCTGAAGCCACTGATGTACCGCTCCAGCCAGGTGTTGCAGCATTTACCCATAATGCATTTCCATTGGCATCATATTTTGCCAGAAAAGTGTTATAACGGGTAGTTGAATATTTAGTAACAGTTCCAAACTTTACAGTATCGTTGAACCATCCCGTAATGTAGGAGTTGCCTGTAATATCTGTAGTTACTGACATTGCTTCCACTTCATCTTTTTTTGAAGCTCCAACACTTTGCTTTGCCCATAAAACATTTCCGGCAGGTGAATATTTTACCAGCAGCGAACCATAAAAACTGGTGGAGTCGTTTATCAGGGTGTCTGTGTTAAACATAATTATGCCAATAAAACTGCCGGTTAAATACGCGTTGCCGGAATGGTCGGTAGCAATACCTAAAGCGTTATTAGTATAGCCGTTAGTTGATGTTGAGTGGTCAGATTGTTGCGCCCACAACACATTTCCGTTAGCATCGTACTTCACTATAAAGTAATCTTTGTAGGTATGTTTAGCCTTTAAGGTATATGCCCCGAAAGAAACAGTATCGTTAAAAAGCCCTGCTACAAAAGGATTACCCGAATCATCTAATGCCATGCTATAAGCATTTGCATAACAACTATTGGTAAGTGTGATACCTTCTTTTGCCCATAGTGCAGTTCCATTAGAATCATATTTGGCAATAAATGCGTCTCCGTTGCTAGGGCCATATTGCAGGGTACGTAAGGTAAAAGCTCCAAAATGTACCGTACCAAAAAAGGTTCCTGCTATATAAACATTACCCGATTTATCTGTAGCAACAGAAGCGCCAAAGCAATGCGAATAGGTACTGTCAACCGGATGGATAGCCCAAACTAAGCTCCCTGCTGAATTGTACTTTACAAAATAGGCCGCATCTAAAGTATCTTTTAAGGTATCGGCCCCAAAGGTTATCATGTTGTAAAAACTGCCTGTGGCATATACATTTCCATGCTTGTCGGTTGCAACCGGCGAACCGAAATCATTTGCTTTAATAGAACCGTAGCCGGCTCCGCCCCATGCCCAATTTTGCCCAAAGGAGAGTGAAAAGCTAAGAACTAAGAGCGATGAGCAGATAAGTAATTTTAATTTTTTCATAAAACAAATATAGTGTTTTATGATTTTAAGCTACTGCACCACAATTTTGGTTGTGCCAACCAAACTATTTTCTCCATTAAAGACACGAATAAAATACATTCCTTTTGT
>DATHOL010000449.1:0-6570 GCA_035484895.1 Bacteroidia bacterium
TAATACAAAATGTTGGGTAAAATAAGTAACCCCTGTTTCGCCGCTATAATCCTGCACATTGCAGTTTACTAAAAAACTGATAGCCGTGTTAAATGCCAAATCAGGCGTTTGTCCGGGGTTGTGGTCAGGATTAAGGAGTAATTTATCCTGAAATATGAGTGTGAAAAAAGCATAGATCAACCAAATTGAACTAATAGTGAGCATGGCTTTCATGTGCTCCTTCCAGTTCATTTCCTTAGTATGGCTAATACCTGAAAGACGGAAAATTAACCGTTCAAACGGATTCATGAAATCGGTCCAGGTTTTTTCACCGGCAAATACTTTTGCAATGTATTTTCCCAAAGGAATAGCTAACAGCAGGGTAATGCCATAGGTTGCTATTATTCCAATATATTCTGTGTTCATGGTCTAAAATTTTTCAGGTTTAATAAGTACATAAACCAAATAGCAGAATACTGCCACGCATAGTATGAATAGTGCAGTCATAGTTATATTTTTTCAAAAAAGTCAATTGATTTGAACAAAAGCCACATGCCAAGCAGGCATCCTAATAATAAAATGAGTGTTAGCATAGTTTTTTTAACTATATCAAGCAAATAGCATGCCAAAAGAATTAGAATAAAGTCAATCTATAGATTATCAGGTCAATTAAGCCTTGCAATAACAGCTTTATTAAAAACAGGAAAAAGAAAACCCTACCATTTCGGTAGGGTGTTTTTCATTTTGACAGGGTAAATAACTAAATGAAATACTTTACCGGAGCTTATACTCCTCCAACTTTCGGTAAAGTGTAGTAAGGCCAATATTTAAAAGCCTTGCCGCTTCAGTTTTGTTTCCATTAGTGTGGTTTAGCACTTTTTGTATATGATGCTCTTCCACATCGGCAAGATTGAATGAGCTTAAACTTGAGGAGCTGGTGGTTTTGATTTCAAGGGGTAAGTCATTAGCAGTTAGCATAGGATTATCCGATAGTATCACCGTCCTTTCCATTATATTTTTTAACTCCCGAATATTACCTTTCCAATGATACCCTTTCAATTTTTCCAAAAACTCCTGGCTCATTTTAGGCTTTGACTTATTTACTTTAGCTGCAAAAAAGGAAAGGAAATATTCTGCTAAAGACTCAATATCTTTTGGATGTTCCCGTAATGCAGGAAGCGGGATTTGGAAAACGGCGAGCCTATAAAAAAGGTCTATCCTGAATTGTTGCGTCTCGGTTTCTTTTTGCAGGTCACGGTTGGTGGCAGCGATTACACGCACATTAACCTGGGTGGGTTTACTTTCGCCCACTTTTAAAAACTCATTTGTTTCAAGGACCCTAAGCAATTTAGATTGCAGTTCGGGACTCATTTCACCTATCTCATCCAAGAAAATAGTACCTCCGTCCGCTTCTTCAAAAAGCCCTTTCGTATCTTTATTCGCACCTGTAAAAGCTCCTGCCTTATGCCCGAATAATTCGCTTTCAAGAATATCTTTTCCAATAGCTGAGCAGTTTACAGCCACAAAATTTTTATCACTTCGGTTACTTGCGTAGTGAATAGCCTGGGCGAAAACCTCTTTACCTGTACCTGTCTCCCCAAGCAATAAAACAGTAGCATCGGTTCCTGCTACTTTTTTACCAAGTGTAATCGCTTCCTGTATTTGTTTAGATGTGCCAATTATGTTTTCGAAGCCATATTGTTTATTTACCTTTTTCTCTAACCTGTATAAACGTTGCTGTAACAAAGATTTGTCAATTGCCCGATAAACCAACGGAAGAATTTTATCATTATCATCCCCTTTGGTAATGTAATCAAATGCTCCATTTTTAATGGCTTTTACACCGTCCGCAATTGTTCCATAGGCAGTCAACATTATTATTTCGGTGGCAGGAGAAACTTCTTTTATCTTTTTGGCTAAATCAACGCCATTGGCATCCGGCAACTTAACATCACATATCACTACATTGAACTCCTCCTGTTCCAGTTTCTTTAACCCGGCTTTGGCATTAGCGGCTTCAGTTACCTTAAAGCCCTCTAATGAAACAATTCGGGAAAGAAGCCCTCTGAGTTTTTCTTCATCATCAATTATAAGTATGTTCCCTTTCATTGGTCAGGCAGTAAATCAAAATGACAAAGATATGGAAGAAGAATTGTATTAATTTAGAAAATAACGAAAATGGACTGTTCACTATCAATATTAGCCCTGCTTTGCAATAACTTCCATATCATAGGGAACTTTATATTTTGTAAGCCGTAGCCCTAAATCTTCATTAGAATAAAGCAAATGCTTTCTTGTTTTGTGAAATTTATTGAGATGGCGAGGATGGGAAGGTGCCCGTATGATTAATTTGGTTATTATTTTTTTATTTACGGATGCCCAAAAGCATTTACCGGTGATTTTTGCATAACAATAAATTTCTTTCCCGATATTTTTTGGAAAAAGAGCTTATATCCATTTTTGTTGGCTTAGGAACCTTATGTGTTAATTTGATGTTAATTTATTAGTAACAAAAACATCATTTTAGTTTTGGCAGTATATTAATTAATTAAATAATATATTAGTTAAATAGATTATCATATATTATATATAATCCTTTATTTGTAAGGGGAGAAGAAGATAATGGCTTAGCCATAAAAAATCATTTTTTTAAATGTTACGGTAAATCTTAAGGTTAATTAAAACTTAATTTGGCATTCAAACTGAGATAAGAATGCTACTGTAATCTTGCAGCACCAAAAAAAGGTGATATGAATAAAATTATAAACAAAACATTGTTGATTTGCTCAATTATTTTGAGCGTTGTTGCGGTAACTAATGCACAAAAAAAAGTAATTTATTATTGGGATTTTAACCAGGCCTATCCCATTGGGGGCGCCGGCCTTGATAGCCTTGGAACCTCATATAGTTATACTAATTCTACGAGGGATACGCTGTATGCGCCTTACGAAAGTTTTGGAGTTGACAGGGCCAGAATTGTGTATTCGCGGCCCCCGGGAAAACAAACAACACCTTTGGCTGCTACTAAGCGGGATAGCATTTTAGATGATGGAAATGGTGCCCCGTTTTGCTATATAAATGATTTGCATATACTAGGAAATGATACCAGTTCAAATCAGGCTAATAATGATTTTGTGCGTTCCAGAAACCCGGATGAAAATTCATATTTATATTTATACTTGCCTACCACCGGTTACAAAAATATTGTGCTGAATTATGCCATATCGGCTTCCAGCACCAAGGGTGCATTTTATAATATTTTTTCATACAGCACCAATGGAGGGGCAACATGGAACAACCTTACCACTGCTATGGATACATTTAATATCTCAGGTGTATTTCGCCCCGATACATTGCAGGTTATAAATCCAACAACGGCTAGCAGCAATTGGTATCCTGTAAAAATTAATTTTACTTCAGATCCCAATGTTAACAACAATGCAAATTTTATTCTCAGGTGGCAATACGAAGGTATCGGCTCTAATGGTACTTCAGGTAATGACAGGTATGATAATCTTTCTCTTGTGGGCGATAGCACATGTGCTTATTTCGCTACTAATCCGGTTAACGTTATTTCGTGTAATACCGGAAATGCTAAATTTATTGTCAGTGTTGCGGGCGGTACACCTCCTTATACTTTGCTATGGCAGGTTGATTCAGGCAGCGGCTGGTTGAATTTAAGCAATTCACCGCCATACAGTGGCGTGCATTCCGATACCCTTAATATTACAGGCACTACATTTTCTATGAGTGGATACCACTACCGGTGTGAAATTGCGGGAACATGCGGGGGAAATACATTTAGTTCACCCGCTACTTTAATCATTGATGCTCCGCTTAACGATAGTATAGTCGGCATAAATCTAAATGACACGGTAATTACATTTTGCACACCTACCAGTGCAACGGTAGGCGCCAATGGAGGAACCGCTCCATATACTTTTTTATGGGAGCCGGGCGGACAAACCACTACTACAGTGAACGGATTGGGTACCGGAAATTATACCATAACGGTTACCGATGCTATAGGATGTTCAGCTTCAACAAGCCTTTTTGTTATTGGAGATACTGCTCTTGTTGAAATAACGGGGACTTCTCAAACTAATATTGAATGCAGCAGCATAGGCAGCGCTACGGTAACTGCGGGCAGAGGTGTACCACCTTATACGTATTTATGGACACCGGGTAGCCAGACCAATGCAACAGCTACAGGTTTATCCGCCGGAACCTATACAATTTCGGTAAGCGATTCAACAGGATGTAACACTACGGCTTCTGTCACTATCATTTCCAGTCCTTTAATCAGAGACAGTATAATTGCGCTCAATACCCAGGTAATCCATTATTGGGATTTTAATCAAACCAAACCTTCCGGTGGCGGTGGAGGCGATAGTCTTGGTACAAGCACCTTTCCTCTGTCTGCTCCCTACACTTTAATTCCAAGTGCTAATCCGCGTATTGTTTATTCACGCCCTTCTGCCAGGCAAACAACCCCGCTGAACTCTACTTTAAAAGACAGCACATTGGATAATGGTTCGCAAGGCGCCTTTGTAAATGACCTGAACAGGGTTGCTGCAATTAATGCCGTTTTAGGAAATGATACGAATAGTAGCCTGGGAAATAATCTTTTCGTGCGCTCACGCAATCCGGATGAGAATTCATTTATGTATATGTATATTCCAACGAATGGATACAAAAACATACAACTGAATTATGCTATTTCTGCCTCCAGTACAAAAGGTGCTTTATATAACGTGTTTTCATACTCTACAAACGGAGGAGTCACATGGAATCCGCTGACAGCGGTTATGGATACCTTTAATACAGGCGGTCATTCGCATCCTGACAGTTTGCAAATGATAAACCCCACAACAGCAGCCAGCCTCTGGTATCCTGTTCATATTAATTTAGGTGCTGACACCAATACAGGTAATAATCCAAACCTTGTAATAAGGTGGCAATTTGAAGGAACCAGTTCGAATGGAACAAGTGGAAATGACCGTTATGACAACTTCTCTGTTTCCGGAACTCTTTCCCAGGAACAATGTAATGGCAATAATAACTTTTCAGCGGAAGCAGGGGTAAAATATGGTATCGCTCCTTACACATACAGCTGGAGTCCCAGTGGAGGAACCAATGCTATTGCTTCCAATCTTTCAGCAGGCACATATACTGTAACAGTTGCCGATGCTAATGGTTGCAATGCTGCTTCAACTATTTCAATTACGCAAGCTGCAGTTCTTACGGCTTCTGTCGCAAGTTCAACAAATCCTTTATGTTTTAATACAAATACAGGAACTGCCACTGCAAGTGCAAGCGGGGGCACTTCACCATATGGATACAGATGGACTCCCAGTAATAATACGAATGCCACAGCGACAGGTCTGTCTGCCGGAACTTATACGGTAACAGTGACCGATTTGAATGGATGTACTGCTACTTCATCTGTAACTCTTACATCACCTACCCAGTTGCGTGATAGTATTACCTTAACAACAAATGCTACTTGTAACTCAGGAAATGGTAATGTGAGTGTAGGAGTAAGCGGAGGCACCAGCCCGTATACATATCAATGGAACCCCGGTGGAAATACAAATGCTTCAGCCAATTTAAGCGCAGGCACATATACGGTTATAGTAACAGATAATAACGGATGTACGAATACCGCTGTAGCTACCATCAGCCAGCCGGTAGCAATACGTGATAGTATAACAAATATAGTAGGAGCACAGGTGGTAATACATTATTGGGATTTTAATAATACGCTCCCTGTTACAGGAACAGGAGGCGATAGTTTGGGAACAAGTACGTTCCCGTTACCTGCGCAATATAGTTTGGTCAACAGTGCGAAGATCGTATACAGTCGCCCATTGGTCAAGCAAACCTTGCCATTAAATTGTACAGTTAAGGATAGCATATTTGATAATGGAACGGGAGCGCCTGAATGTTATGTAAACGATTTGCATATTTTAGGCAATGACAGTGCAAGCAGTGCCTCGGGCAACCTTTTTGTACGGTCGCGCAATCCGGATGAGAACGCATTTGTTTATTTATATCTGCCAACAACAGGATATTCAAACATTCAGATGAACTATGCCATCTCGGCTTCAAGCACGAAAGGAGCTTTGTATAATGTATTTTCTTACTCCACCAATGGAGGAGCTACCTGGAATCCATTGACCGCAGCCATGGATACATTCAACACGGGAGGTCATGCGCATCCTGACAGTTTGCAGATGATTAATCCAACTACAGCATCCAGCAATTGGTATCCTGTACATATCAACTTCAGCAGCGATGCAAGCATCAATAATAATCCTAATTTTATTTTACGCTGGGAATATGAAGGCACCAGTTCGAATGGAACGAGCGGTAATGACCGTTATGATAATATCTCGGTGCTTGGAAATGCGAGTAATGAGGTGTGTAACGGAAGCAGCAATGTAAATGCAACTGTAGGTGTAAAAAATGGAACAGCGCCATATACTTATGCATGGAGTCCGAGCGGAGGCAGCAATGCTACCGCCAGCAATTTAAGTGCCGGAACATATACAGTAAACATAACCGATATAAACGGATGTACCGGAACAG
>DATHOL010000450.1:0-2578 GCA_035484895.1 Bacteroidia bacterium
AATCTACAATATAACAATGGGCCATATTCCAGCCGGCTGCTTTGCCATTTTCCCCGGTGGTGAAGTTGTAGGTTTGGAAGGAAGTCCAACTGGTTCCGGCAGTGGTAATCGGAATAGTGGTTCCGGTACCAACCAAATCAAATGAACCTCTGAGGGTATTGCGTTTCCAATAGGTGGAATCAAATACGCCGTTATCTACTTGCCAATCCTCAATACTGTCTTCAACAATGCAAGTCTCAAGCAAATAAGAGCCGCCTGAGAGTGTTTTTAGAAAATTAAGCTTAAAGGTAGCACCCATTATACGGGGGGATGTCCATACACTATCATGAATATCTATAGTAACCGCAGGACTGGTATTTCTACCAACAATAGTATTACAGGAATCTACATAATTAAGATATAACGCAAATGTATGATTTGGAGCGCCTTCTCTGTTTACCATACCCCAAGGGAATGCATTGATAAAGAACTGTGTGCACCAGTTGTTACCTGCCATACAACGGTAATCTGTTAAGAAGGCACCGACACGGGCGCCGGCAGTTGTGTCCTGGGGGATAGCGTCAAAGCCTATATTATCCTCCATTAAAATTACCTGATGGCCTATAGGAGAGTTTAAAACTGTTTCAGCATCTGTAGCCGCCAAAGGACAATTAGTGCAAAGGTGGCCGGTACAATCTTCCAATAACATTTTATATTGCTTGTAGGTGTTTGGGCCTGTGCTATCGCTGCTATTAATAAAGGCAGGCGGGGTGGTGGGAAGTACACCAATAATTTGTGATGGTTTAATTGGGTTTGCAACTTCATCACAACCTGAAAGGCCAACTACAGCAATAAGACCTGCAAAAAATATGTTTTTAAGTTTCATGGTTTTAATCTGAACGCTAAGTTAGGTTAATTAAATGATTTTAGAAACTGTTGGTTATGGAAAGTGTAAATCCATCGGAGGCAGGAATTTGCCTGCATACACCACCGATGCATAGTATCCCCGCTCTTTGCTTACCATAGCCCATGGTAATGCGTAAGGCATTGTGAGTATATCCTCCGGTTACAGTAAAATAATGTATTCGCAAATCGGGGGTAGGGTCGCCATAGTTATATTCATCTAATACCCCCAGGAACCAATCGGATCCGAAATTATATTCAGCCAGTGCAAAAGCCCAGTTGCCTTGGTCCTGCTGGGTTTGTAAGCCTTGCAACTCCATGTGCAATGTATGAGAGGAAGAGAAAGAATAATAGCCATCTAATATGCCGATATTCGAAGTAATATTGGGCGAACCGGGTTCATTCTGAATAACTGTTTTATCGTAATATTCATGGTCATATTGGGCAATCATTCTAAAGCTTGGAGAAAATTTATGCTGTATTTCAAAGGTGAGGGTATTAAAATACATGGTGTGCCCGATGCCCGAAATGCTCGATGAATAACCCTTGTCACTTGTAGCCTGATCATTCAGGTTGGTTGTATCAAGGGAATTAACTATGGAATATTCTACATCCAGGTTGGTTCCATACTTTCCGCCTAAAATGCTTCCCTTTTTCAATTTATAATTTACTTCGGCATCTATGCCTTCTTCGCCATTAGGTTGTGTGGCATACGGATAGAATGCAGCTAACTGATAGGTTTCATCGCGTGGCATGGTAGGAAGGTAATTAATATCCAAGTCATTTTTTACAGCCGTACGGTCCGATTTGAAACTCATATTATCTATACGCTCCCCGCTTAAAGTAAACGAAAACCCTTTTTGCGAATAGGCCGTGCGGACAAGCAAAGCATCGCCATTTTTAAAGATATTATTGTTTACAGCGTCGGGGTCATTTATTTTGTAGGCTCCTTCGGTATAAAATGAGAACCCCCCGTTAATAATGCTTATCCTTCCGGCACTGGCGCCCACATTTTGCGGATAATTGTAGGTAGGGTCATCGGCAGATTGATATTTACTTACAAAACTGCCTCCAATAATAATTTTGGTCTTCATGCTGTTCCAGGCCGAATCTAATTCGTTGAGATTTATTTCTCCGTCAAATCCGCGCACCAAGCCGGAGCCTGTATTCCAATAATAGCGCTGGTTTCCGATAATGCCTTTTAAATATACTCCGGGTGCAGGGTTGTACTTTACCCGAACTCCATTTAATGAATTATCAACCCCCAGTTGAGGTTGCCAATAGGTACGCAGTATAAGCCCGCTGCCGAATTGCTCGTAGTAATTGCCAACGGTAACTTCTATTTTATCGGCTTTGTAATCTATATACTTATATGGAAATCCGCTACCCTGATAGCGCGAATCATAGCCTTGCAGGGGATCCTGGTATGCTTCATAACGTACGCCGGCTGAGATTTTGCCATTGGTATAATCCAACTGATCATACGTATTCATCAACATTTTTTCAGGAACGGCAGGCGCTCCGATTAAGGGATCGGCATTATAGTATTGGGCATCTATTTCAATGCTGCCATGCAGTTGGCCTTCTCCGTTTAATATTTGCGCATCGGCATAAAATGCAGAAGACATAAGGAGAACAGATGCAAGAATTGTGCTTTTCAAATCGGATAGAATTTATTTTTTACCGTTGCGTAAAT
>DATHOL010000451.1:0-3597 GCA_035484895.1 Bacteroidia bacterium
CAAACCCGGTTTTAATATCAGAAGTAATCGTCTTAATCGTAATTCCTGCTGCACATCCAAAACCGTTATAATTGGCATAGAAAGGCTCCGGTACTATAATTTCATCGCCTTCATCAAAGCAACTCATCATTGCTATCTCAATAGCTTCTGAGCCGCCCGTAGTAATCATTATTTCATTGTAGTCAAGATCAATCTGGTATTTTTTGTAATAGTCTACCAGTTTGCGGCGGTAACTCTCAATACCTGCGCTATGGCTATATTCTATAATAGGATAAGGGAAATTCTTAATGGCGTTAAGCATGGTATCCGGAGTTTTAATATCCGGCTGGCCAATATTCAAATGATATACTTTTCTTCCTTTTTTCTTGGCAGCTTCAGCATAAGGAACCAGTTTACGTATGGGCGATGCAGGCATTAAGCTGCCTTTATGTGATATCTTTGGCATAGTACAGTATAGTTTGTAGGCGCAAATTTGCGAAAAATAAGGGAAATGGAGCGAAGATTCCTCACTTCGTTCGGAATGATAAAATAGTAGGGTGATAGTGGGGAGGTTGTGGCGCGGGCGAAGCCCGCGCCACAACCTCCCCACTCATTAAAAATCATTGTTATTCCAAACGAAGTGAGGAGTCTTTTTTGAAAGAACCAAACATGCGGCTATTTTTGTAGTTCTAAAACAACTGCCATGAAAAAAGCCATTCTTACCATTGTATTCCTGATACTATCCAATACCTTTATGACCTTTGCCTGGTATGGGCATTTAAAGTTTAAAACCATGAAAGGCTGGGAGAACCTTCCGCTTTTTGTGGTAATCCTTATTAGTTGGGGATTAGCATTTTTTGAATATTGTTTCCAGGTACCTGCCAACCGCATAGGTTTCGAAGAAAACGGCGGACCGTTTACATTGCTCCAACTAAAAGTTATACAGGAAGTAATAACACTATCAGTGTTTGTAGTTTTTTCGACGGTAGTATTTAAAACCAACGTTTTGCAACTGCATCACATTGCAGGTTTTGGCTGTTTGATACTGGCGGTGTATTTGCTTTTTAAGTAGTGAAATTTACTCTTAGCTCTTAGTTCTTACCTCTTAGCTCAAAAGGTCCGGCCTCAATTTTTTGGTCTTTTCGATACTTTGTTCATGTCGCCAGTTATCAATTTGTTTTTGATTTCCGGAGAGTAATACATCAGGCACTTTTAATCCTTTATAGTCAGCGGGGCGGGTATAGACGGGTGGTGCCAATAAATTATCCTGGAAGGAATCGGATAGGGCAGATGTCTCATCGGAAAGTACACCCGGCAACAGGCGAATAATTGCATCACATAGTACAGCAGCTGGCAATTCACCACCACTTAATACATAATCTCCAATGGAAATTTCTTTGGTAATATAAAGTTCACGCACCCGTTCATCCACTCCTTTGTAATGCCCGCAAAGAAGAATAATGTTTTTGCAGAGCGAAAAAGTGTTAGCCATTTGCTGATTGAAACGGGAACCATCAGGAGTTAAATATATAATTTCATCGTAGGTCCGTTGCTTTTTCAATTCCTCAATACAATTTGCAATAGGCTCAATAGTCATAACCATTCCGGCTCCACCGCCAAAGGGGGCATCATCTACTTGCTTGTAGTTGCCTATGCCATAATCCCGCAGGTTAATGATATTAATCTCTGCCAGTTTTTTTTCAATGGCCCGTCTTACAATAGAATGCCGGAATGGGCTTTCCAAAAGGTTAGGGTGGAGGGTTATGATGTCTATTCGCATAATATCTATAAGTATTGCAAAGGTAAAGAGATTCTTCACTTCGCTCCGCTTCGTTCAGAATGACAAATTCATATTTGAGTGAGGGTAGGTTGCGGCCCCGAGAACTCGGGGCCGCAACTTCTTAAAACCCCTAAATACCCTGTCATTCCGAACGAAGTGAGGAATCTTATCAATTGCAGAGGTTTCTAAAAGGCTTTTCGGCTAATTTTCATACTTTTGCCTCTATAATTAACCCTTATGAGCGACATTCGTTACAACTGGACCAAAGAACAGATAGCCGAGATATATAATACTCCCCTGCTGGAGCTTGTTTATAAGGCGGCAACCATTCATCGCAAATATCATAACCCGAATGAGGTGCAGATTAGTTCGCTCATTTCTATTAAGACGGGAGGCTGTCCTGAAGACTGTGCTTATTGTCCGCAGGCTGCTCGTTACCATACCGAAGTTAAAGTTCAAAAGTTAATGAGTGTGGATGAAGTCGGCGCCATAGCAGATAAGGCTCAGAGTATGGGTGCATCAAGGCTTTGCATGGGTGCAGCATGGAGAGAGGTTAGGGATAATAAAGATTTTGACCGCGTATTGGATATGGTGAAGACCGTCAATGCTAAAGGTATGGAAGTATGTGCTACGCTTGGTATGGTTACACAGGAACAAGCCCAAAAGTTGGCGGATGCGGGACTTTATGCATACAATCACAATGTAGATACATCAGAAGAAAACTACTCAAATATTATTTCTACCCGTAAATACGAAGACAGGTTAAACACCTTGCATAATGTGCGTAAAGCAGGGTTAACGGTTTGCTCCGGTGGAATTATTGGAATGGGTGAATCTATTGACGATAGGATTGGAATGTTGCTTACACTTTCTCATTTAAACCCACATCCGGAATCAGTTCCTATTAATGCATTGGTGCCAGTGGAAGGAACCCCCTTGGGTGAAACACCTCTTATTGAATCATGGGAGATGATACGCATGATTGCCACTACCCGTATCATTATGGCTGACTCAAGTGTGCGCCTGTCAGCAGGCCGTGTACAGATGAACAAAGAAACACAAGCGTTCTGTTTTATGGCAGGTGCCAATTCCATATTTATGGGCGAGAAATTGCTCACTACCCCTAATCCCGATTCTAACGAAGACAAAAAGATGTTTGACGTGCTGGGATTAAAACCGCGTAAGGCTTTTCATTACGAAGAGAAGAAAAAAGAGAAGGTAGAAGCGTAAGTCGGAGCCCGACTGGCAATTATTCAAAGCCTCTATAGGGCGTTGGGGCTGACAGGCTAAAAGTAAATGTCATGGTCACATATACTACAACAATACTACGATTCGGCGAAATGGGCGAAAAGACCGGCTGGATGTATATTGAAATCCCTGCGGATATTGCGGAGCAAATAAATCCGGGAGTTAAAAAGAGTTACAGGGTAAAAGGGAAATTCGATAATTATAAAATTGAAAAAGTAGCTATATTGCCTATGGGTGAAGGGACATTCATCATTCCATTTAATGCACAAATGCGAAAAGCTACAGGCAAAAAAAATGGCGCCACGCTCAAAGTTTCGTTGGAACTGGATGAACGCACAATCCCTATCAATGCTGAATTATTGGCCTGCCTTGCTGACGAACCCATAGCACTAAAGTTTTTCAAAAGCCTTCCAAAATCCCACCAGGGTTATTTCTCCAAATGGATAGACACGGCTAAAACAGATGCCACCAAAGCCAAGCGCATTGCAGAAAGTGTGAATGGATTATTAAAAGGCCAGAATTTTAGCGATATGCTAAGGGCCAAGAATGGCGGAGATAATTACTATGCGAGGTGGAGGGAACAGAATGGA
>DATHOL010000452.1:0-4573 GCA_035484895.1 Bacteroidia bacterium
ATAAGGGTTTTGGCGGCATCTAATATGTTTTGTGTAGAGCGGTAATTTTCTACTAATACCACTTTCAGCAGTCCATTGGAATACTCGGCCGCAAACTCGCGTATGTTTTTAACATTCGCATCCTGAAATGAAAAAATAGACTGGTCATCATCGCCCACTACAAACACGTTTGGCGTTTCCCAATAATCAATCAGATGTTGCAGAAGCATTTTTTGCGAGCCGCTTGTATCCTGAAATTCATCCACCAAAAAGTATAAAAACCGCTCCTGGTAATTGAGAAGGATATTGTTGTTTTCAGCAAATGCTTTCAGTACCCACAATATCATATCGTCAAATGTATAGCGCCCTCTTTCGCGCATCATCTCCTCATATTTCGGATACAGGTTTACCGCTTCGCGAACCTTTTCCATATAATCGGTTTCATCCTTAATCCTGTCCTGATTGGGCTCCCCGGCTTTGAATTGCTTGTAATTACGTTTGTAAAAGAAACCATCTTTTGTCGGGAGTTCTGCTATGTAAGCATCAATCTTTTTGTTCAGAAAATCTAAACTCCAGGCTTCTTTTTTTATCAGCGAAAAAAGACTTTTCACCTTGGGAATTTCATAATTCACATCGCCCTTAAACTTCTTCAAAAGACTATCTGTCGCTACGTTATTTAATAACTCTTTGAACAATTCTATTTCTTCCAATTCTGAAATAGCTTCCAAATTCTGTCTCCCGAAATAGGTAAGATTATCTTGAATTACTTCATTACAGAATGAATGGAATGTATGAATATTCACCCGATAAGCAGCAGGCCCAATAAGACTGAATAAGCGATTGCGCATTTCGACCCGGCCGGTATCCGTATAGGTCAGGCAAAGGATATTATTAGGAAGTGTATCTGTTTGTTGCAATATTTTACCAATTCGGGTAGCAAGTATCTGTGTCTTTCCAGTTCCCGGCCCTGCAATAACAAGCACCGGCCCTTCAATATTCTCAACAGCTTCTTTCTGCGCTGCATTGAGCTTTTCAAAAGCTTCCGAAAAAGCTACTTCATATTGCGATGGAAATTTATTCATTTAGGACAAATGCCAGACTAGGTTAAGGTTATTAAGTTTAGTTTCATGTCAATGCAAAACTTCATTCCTTCAAAAAAGTCCAGTCCAAGAAGTCCGTTGTAGTCTGAGAATATTCCATGGTCTAAGAAGTCGTATATCTGTACTTCAAATTTTTCTTTTGTTTGTTCGAGAGAAGAAAAACTATCTATTTCAAATACTTCAGTTTCTATAACCCCGTTTGCAGTTTCAATTTCAACGGTTCCGATGCTATCTTTTAAATCGTAGCCTAACAAATACAAAGCGTTACTGTCAATGGTTGTATTAGTAGCACCTGTGTCAAGTACCATTTTTAGTTCGTACTTACCATCAATTTCAATGCTTACAATAATAAGCCCGCTTTCTGGTTCTCGTTTAAATGGGAAAACCACTATTTAATACGGTTAAAAATACCGGTAATCTTCCTGGTTTGTTTAAAAGTCCCGGTATAAATTAAGGTAATTTTTTCAAAAGCAGGAGTTTTGTCCCTGCCGATATAACAAACTTCTTTCTTGTCCTTGCTGTGATAAATAGGGATGCCTGAAAGAATATCAATCTTAAGGTCATCCATAATAGGGTTACCAACCAAAACCCATTCATCCGGATAGAGTTTTTTAATGTCGTTGATATTTAAGGCTTGTCCCATTTTAATGTGATATAAATACATTGCAAATATACAACTTTTGTCAATAGGCAATAAACTTACAATGCCCTCGTAATTTTGCTTTTTACGGCAATTTTACGGCCTTAACTCAAAGTTTTCACCCAGGTACAATTTGCGTGCTTCCGGGTCATTTGCTAATTCTTCTGTGGTACCTGCTTTTAGTATTCTGCCTTCATATAAAAGATAGGAGCGGTCGCAAATAGACAGCGTTTCGTGCACGTTGTGGTCGGTAATGAGTATACCAATGTTTTTTCTTTTCAAATCTCGTACAATCTTCTGAATATCCTCTACGGCAATCGGGTCAATGCCTGCAAAAGGTTCATCAAGTAATATAAAGGAAGGGTCAACAGCCAGGCAACGGGCAATTTCAGTTCTTCTTCTTTCTCCGCCCGAAAGCACATCGCCACGAGCATCACGAATATGGCCCAATCCAAATTCTTCCAAAAGCGATTCCACTTTTCTTTTTTGATCTTCTTTCGAAAGCGAAGTCATTTCAAGTACCAGTTTCAAATTATCCTGTACACTCAATTTGCGGAATATGGAAGCCTCCTGCGGCAGATAGGATATACCCATCGTCGCTCTTTTATACATAGGCTGCCCTGTAATTGGTGTATCATCCAGAAAAATATCACCCTCGTTGGGTTTTACAAGACCTACAATCATATAAAAGGTAGTTGTTTTTCCGGCGCCATTAGGCCCCAGTAACCCAACAATTTCTCCTTTTTTAACCTCTACAGAAACATTGTTTACAACGGTTCTGCGCTTATATTTTTTTATGAGTTGTGAAGTACGTAACAGCATGCTTAAAAAGTAAAATCGAATGAGCCCATTATGGCAAATCTTGAAACATTGGGATGGCTAAGATACGAAAGCCTCCAAAGCGCATCTACACGAATTACATCAAAAATATTTTCAATGGCTACACCAGTTTCCGAATAGGGCTTATTATTAAGGCCATACATATTTACCGGAAATTGCACCGTCTGCTCATTGGCCGGGTTTATGCTTCCGGCAAGCCATTTAAAGGTTGCTACTTCCCTCCACTTTAGTTTACGCATGAGCGGAATCCTGTTCAGAAATAAGCCTTCAAAATGGTGTTCGGCAGTAAGGGCAAGGTATTGGTCGCTGCTGAATTCATAATAGTTCATCAGGTTATAGGCTGCCCGGTCGAATATGTACGTTTCATTTCCCGGCGGTAAAAACATTTCGAGGTATGGAACATTTCCCCAAATTTTTCCCGATTCAACATTCAGATTAGTTTTTCCAAGCGGATTGATGTGAAGGGTATAACTCACACCTGCTACCAGTTTGTGATACCTGTAATCTCCGTTAAAAATACCTTGTAAGCCCTTCGTATAGCGAACAAGCAACACAGGGTATTTAGTGCCTAAGGATTGCCTGCTTACCGAATAAATTACAAATTTTTCGTTAAAGGACAAATTCATATTCACTTGCAACTCAGGGTCAAATATGGATGTCTTTGTGTCTATATTACCCGGGCCGGTAAATACCGAGTATCCGGCACCTCCGGTAGGAATAAAAACCTTGTTTACAAAGGAGAATTTAAAGTTCAAACCTGCAAAAATATCGCGGTCGTATGTAAGGCTGGTTTCTTTTATTTCTGTCAGGTTGGTCATCGGCTCCCTGGAAAGCAGGCTTGTTAAAATGTTATCCTGGCTGAATAACCGTTCAGAACGGCCAAGCACTTTCACATCATCATTATATTGAACATCTATTTGTTGCCAGGGTTCTTTTGTAATAAATGCTTTATAACCTATATCGTATTTTGTTTTCTGGTCTTTAAATCCATACGCAACATAGCCGCTTAATTCATACCATTTGCTGAAGTTATTGCTGGTGCGCCCGCCAAAACGAATGCGGTCGCCTTCCACAGGGTTATGGCTGTAGAAATCGGCAATAGGGCCAATTTCAAAATCGCCGAATGTTTTATATCCTATGGCAAGAAGAGTTATAGTATTCAACGTGTGACGATATACCGGCAGCGTTTGAAAAGTATCTACCATAGTGTAGATATTCTTTTCATTTTTTGATAATGGTTCCTGCCGGATGGAATCCCAATAATGCAGAGACCGGAAATTAGCGCTATCCTGAACTATTACCTTTTTCAGCGGATTATAAAAGCCTTCCTCCCCTTTGGGCTTGTTTATAATAAAGTTATCGTACAGGGTAGTTTTTCTTCCGTATAATCCCAATCCTTTTTCATTCAGGCCAAATTCTACTATTAGTTTGTTTTTGCTCAGCATCCAGCACTTATTATCTACGTAGGTATATTCCTGAACAACGCTAAAGTCCTGCACATAATTTAGGTTGGCATCTTTAGTTACGGTCATTTCAATGCGCATAAGCGCGAAGGTGGTGTCCGTAATCCACATATTGCCATAAAATGCAAATTCAGAAAGGTGTTTGGGTTTAAATTGTATCTGGTAGCAACGGTGCCCGTTTATATATGTACTGTCGATTAAATAGTATTTGTAATACCCATTCCAGCTATTGGAAAGGGGACTGGCAAATTCCTGGCCGAAGATGAGGGAGCTGTTTTTGTAAATATCAATATCCTGGTACATATCACCCGTGTAATGTGATATGCTTGGATTTTGAAAGCCCGAGAATTTCGTGGCTTTAATAATTTCTTTTTTGTCGGATGGGTTGCTTTTATAATAAATATCGGAAACAGATTCAGAGATGAATGTTGGTAAATAGGGTTTTTCCTTTACGTTCGAACTATCGATATAATTAAATATAAAGTTGACAGATTTCAGTACCTTTTTCTTTTCATATCTTTTCGGAATATTATTCAAATCGAATTCCAATT
>DATHOL010000453.1:0-11944 GCA_035484895.1 Bacteroidia bacterium
CTAATGTTGGTGATTCATTAGAAAATACCCGCCGTTACAAAGAAGAAATGGCCCAATTAACCCAGAATTTGGAATCTCTGAATAATGTATATGGTAACATGTTAACTGCCATGAATGTTAAGAAATAATCAGGCAGATTAAACAGAACAAATAGAAGATAATAATTTAACCATATAATATTTAGCAATTATGGCAGGTGGAAAAGAGTCACCCAGGCAAAAGATGATAGGTATGATGTACCTTGTTTTAACGGCAATGTTAGCATTGAACGTATCGAGACAGGTATTGAATGCATTTGCAGTGGTGAATGGTGGCTTAAAAGTTACCAACAAGAACTACGACGAAAAAAACGGAACCAATTATCAGATTTTTGAAAAAGCAATGAAAGACGATCCGGTAAAAACCGGGAAGTTTTACAACAATGCTATGCAAGCGAAAAAACTTTCAGCGGCTTTATGCGTGCATATCGATTCGCTTAAAGCCTTGTTAATTTCTGTAACGGATAAAAAGCCATGGGCAGTAGCTGACACAATTCCCTTAATTGATGTGGATTCAAAGGAGAATTTTGACATTCCTACCCGTATCATGGTGAATACCGCGGCAGCAGAAGATGGTACCAAGGGTGAGGCGCATAAATTGAAAATATTGCTTGGCCAATACAGGAAACAAATGTTAGCGCTTCTTGATAAGCCAGGCGATTCAAGTTCAATTAATATTGGTATGCTTACTCCGCCGGTATATAATAAAGTTGCAGAGGAAAAGCAAAGTTGGGAACAATATAACTTTGAAGAGCAACCATTGGCTTCTGCAGTGGTAACTCTTACCCGTATTCAGAATGATGTGAAGAATGCTGAAACTTCAGTGGTTCAAAAATTGTTGAGCTCAATTGACCGTAATTCATTTAAGGTAGATGCATTTGATCCTGAAGTTATCCCCAAAACAACCTACATTACATTAGGAGATAGTTTCCATGCGCAGATATTTCTGGCAGCCCGCAATAATACGCAAATCCCACAGGTTTTTATTGACTCAATTAATGGCAAAGCAATTGAGGAAGAAAAAGTACCTGTTGTTGGTAGTATAGGAAGGTATAATGTTAAGCCAACATCAGAAGGCCCTGTTGTTTTTTCCGGAACCATCAAGATGAAGGATCCTTCAGGTGGTGGTAAAATGCAAAGTTATCCATTCCGCTCTACATATCTGGCAGCAAGACCTTCGGTGGTTGTATCTCCTACCGAAATGAATGTATTCTACATTGGTGTTCCTAACCCTGTAAGTATTTCAGCGGCAGGTTTTGCAAACTCTGATTTACAACCTTCCTGTAGCGGTGGTACTCTTAGCAGAGGTGACAATGGATATACGGTAACACTTCCTATGGGAACAACTCCTACGAAAGACCCAAGGACCGGACCATTCTGTACTATTTCCGTATCGGGAAGAATGCCTGACGGTTCGCACAGAAGTTTGGGAGAGGCTTCTAAATTTCGTATAAAACGCGTACCTGACCCAACTTGCTATGTAGCTAATAAGAAAGGTGATATCGATATTACTAAGGCTCAACTTTCAATTGCTACTCAAGTTCAGTCGCGTATGGATAACTTTGACTTTGACTTGAGTTATGCTGTTACTTCTTTTGAAATGGTGGTAACTGTTAACGGACAAACTGTTAAGAAGCTCTCCAACTCAAACTTGTTTACTCCTGAAATGAGAACATTAATGAACCAGGTTGGAAAAGGAAGTCATATTATTATTCAGGATGTACACGTTCACGGCCCTGATTCAAGGGTAATACCGGGTGTAAACATCACCTTAAATTAATAACAATTAATGAAAGTCGCCATGAGAACATTCGCTAAAATTTGTGGAACATCGGTACTGGTGTTTTTAGGATTTGAGTTTTCCGTTGCGCAGGTAGGCAACACCAATGCTAATCCTCCTGCACAGCAGCAGCCGCAGGTTTCTCAGGCTCCGGCTCCTCAAAATCCTAATAGCCAATCGCAGCCTTCTGTTTTAAGCCCTAACCAACCATTGGATGGTGCTTACAAGCAAGAGCATAATCCTTACAGAAGGGTTGTTCCTCCGGCTCAAATGCGTGAGGCAGATGCAATGTGGCAAACCCGTATTTGGAGAGTTATTGATGTTCGTGAAAAAATAAACGAGCAATTATATTATCCTGAACAGTCAAATGGTAACAGAGTAAGTCTTTTTCAAATATTAAAAGATGCCCTTTTAGGTGGTGAAATCAGTTGCTATGAATTTAATCCGGTTGATTTGGATGACTGTTATAAAATCCGATATACCAAAACAGAGGTGGAAAAGGGGTTGTCTTCCATTGATACTGTTCAGGATGAAAACGGCAATATGGTTCCGGTAAAGAATGATGTTGTTTCATCTTCCATAAAGGGATATATGCTTAAAGAGGACTGGATTTTTGAAAAGCAACGTTCGGTTTTAGATCCTCGCATTTTGTTTATCTGCCCACGTGTTCAGAACATTAATAAGAATACAGGAAAGGAAGATGAAAATGCTGCACCTCAGAGTTTATTTTGGATTTATTTTAATGATACCAGGCCGATTATGGCAAAGACTCCTGTGTTTAACCAGCAAAATGATGCTGAACGCCGTACCTTTGATGATATATTCTGGAAAAGGCAGTTCGCAAGCTATATTATTCAGCAAAGTAATGTTTACGACCGGGCTATGAGTGCCTACGTAAAAGGTTTGGATGCCCTTTTAGAAGGCGAGAAAATACACGACAATATTGCCGGTATTGAGCACGATATGTGGCAGTATTAAAAACTCCATGTTAAATATTTATAAATCCTCCCGAGTATTTCGGGAGGATTTTTTATTTATAGCCCTCTTATTCGTAATTTTGAGTCCTGTTAATAAGAATGATGAACAATACCGAAACCGAGAAAGAAATTATTATTGAGGTTGAAAAGAAAACCAAAACCTTTTTTGTAGAGACCTACGGCTGCCAGATGAATGTATCGGACAGCGAAATTGTAACGGCTCTTTTGCGGGAGGATGGTTACCAAAGCGCTGTCTCCTCCGAAGAGGCCGATATAGTTTTAATTAATACCTGCGCTATCCGCGAGAATGCAGAAGAGCGGGTGCGGACAAGAATCAGGGATTTTAAATCAGTTAAAAAGCACAATCCGGGAATGATAATAGGCGTGCTCGGCTGCATGGCAGAGAGGCTCAAAACGAAATTGCTGGAAGAAGAACACCTCGTTGACTTGGTTGTCGGCCCCGATGCATATCGTTCGTTGCCGGAACTTATTACTAAAATAGAAGGAGGTGAAAAAGCTGTGAATGTTTTACTTTCTCTCGAAGAAACCTATTCCAATATAAACCCTGTCCGGCTTGCAGGAAATGGTATAACTGCATTTATTACTATTATGCGCGGTTGCGATAATATGTGTTCATTCTGCGTGGTTCCTTTTACAAGAGGGCGTGAACGTAGCCGCGACCCCGAATCAATAGTAAATGAAGCTAAATTATTATTTGAGCAAGGTTATCGTGAGGTTACGTTATTGGGCCAGAATGTAGATTCCTACAAATGGTTTGGCGGCGGGCCTAAAAAGGATTTTGAAAAAATAGCCTCCGGGAATAAAGATTTGAAAACAGTAAATTTTGCTAATCTTCTGGAGATGGTTGCTTTGGTTAATCCGCTTTTACGTGTGCGGTTCTCCACTTCCAATCCGCAGGATATGACCGATGAGGTATTACATACTATTGCAAAATATCACAACATTTGCAAATATGTGCATTTACCTATGCAATCGGGCAGTAGCCGGGTATTGGAAATGATGAACCGTGGGTATAACCGTGAAAAATATTTGGAAAGAATACAAGCTATCCGCACTATAATACCTGGTTGCGGGCTTTCTACGGATGTAATTGCAGGGTTTTGTTCTGAAACTGATGAGGAGCATAAGGAAACTGTTTCATTAATGGAATATGTGAAGTTCGACTATGCTTATATGTTCCCTTATTCTGAAAGGCCTGCTACTCCTGCTGCAAAAAAATATAAGGATGATGTACCGGAAGAAGTTAAGCTAAAAAGGATGCAGGAAATCCTGGCCATGCAACGCGGCCATTCTATGATTGGTAATAAAGCAGATATTGGGAAAACATTTGAAGTGCTGGTGGAGGGTCATTCCAAGCGTTCTAAAGAGCAGGTTTTTGGAAGGAATACACAGAATAAGGCAATCATATTTGCAAGTGAAATGCATAAGCCGGGAGATTACGTCCATGTGCGTGTTACTAGCTGCACATCCGGAACATTGATTGGAGAACTAGCGGATGCCCCAAACGCCTAAAGAGACTTTGAATAAAATTAAATTATGACCGTTCAGGAAATAAAAAATAGATTTCGCATAATAGGCAACTCACCGCAATTGGACAGGGCTATTGATATTGCCCGCCAGGTTGCTGCAACTGATTTGAGTGTTTTAATTACCGGCGAAAGTGGCACCGGTAAGGAAGTTTTCCCACAGATAATTCATCAGTCAAGTTCACGAAAGCACAATAATTATATTGCTGTTAACTGCGGCGCAATTCCCGAAGGAACTATTGATTCGGAATTGTTCGGACATGAAAAAGGTTCGTTTACAGGGGCGCATGATACCCGTAAAGGATATTTCGAAGTAGCTGACGGAGGAACTATTTTTTTAGATGAAGTAGGGGAGTTGCCGCTTACGACACAGGTAAGACTACTTCGTGTATTGGAAACAGGCGAATACATTCGCGTGGGTTCATCTAAAGTTATGAAGACAAATGTGCGTATAGTAGCTGCCACTAATGTAAATATGCTTCAACTGATGGAAAAGGGCCGTTTCAGGGAAGACTTGTATTACAGGCTCAATACAGTACCGCTAATTATTCCGCCTTTAAGGGAAAGAAAGGAAGATATACCGCTTTTATTTCGCCGGTTTGCTTCCGATTTTGCCGATAAATATCACATGCCGCCTATAAAGCTTACACGAGATGCGGAAGAAATGCTTGTCAATTATTACTGGAAAGGAAATATCAGGCAGTTAAAAAATGTTACCGAACAAATTTCTGTAATTGAAAAAAACAGGGACATCGATGCCAGAACAATAGCACCGTATTTACCCGATAACAATATAAGTACATTACCCGCACTATTCCGTCCTGCCGGTGCAGGAGAGGGCATTAATTCCAATGAGTTATCAGAAAAGGAATTATTGTATAAAGTGCTTTTTGAATTACGGAAGGATATGGTAGATTTAAAAAGCATAGTATATGGCTTACTGGATAAAGGAGATAATGTATCCACTATTTCCGGTGGCGGTACACGTATCCTGCATAAGCTTGAGAATGATATTCATAAAGTGGAGACAGCAATGCAAATTCATCCTGCCACTCATGTGGAGGTACATGAAAATGGGTTGAAAGACCTGGAAACTGTGCAAACTTTAGATGAAAAAGAAAAAGAGATTATCCGTAGGACAGTAGAGAAACATCATGGGAATAAAAAAGCCGCAGCAAAGGAGTTAGGGATTTCGGAAAGAACCCTTTTCCGGAAAATAAAAGAGGATTAAATGTTTAAAAGAATAGCCGGAATAGCTTTTTGCACCTTGTTGAGCGCATGTAGCGCCAATTATTCTTTGAGCGGTGCGTCCATTCCTGATTATGCTAAAACATTTTCGGTACAATACTTTAAAAGTTCTGCCCAGCTTGCACCTGCCACTGTTTCGCAAGGATTTTCAGATGCCTTAAGAAACTATATTGCTTCTCATAGCAGGTTATCTCTCACCACGGAAGGCGACCTGGATTTCTCAGGGTCTATTTCAAATTACACTATTGCCCCGGTTACGGTTTCTGCATCAGCTCCGGCGCAATCGGCTACTACACGGCTCACTATTACGGTAGATATTACCTATACGGATAAAAAAGATCCTAAAAAATGTTTCAATTCTTCTTTCAGCCGGTATGCTGATTTTCCCAGCAGCCAAAGCATTACTACAGTACAGGACCAATTGATAACAACCATCGACAACCAACTTGTGCAGGATATTTTTGATAAGGCATTTAATAATTGGTAATTAAAAAATAAAACTATTGAATGTCCTTTTTTTTATAGCGAAACGCGTAATTGGTAAAAGAGGAAAGGGCAGTAAGATTTCCCGGCCTACCGTCAATATTGCCATTGCAGGTGTAGCAATTGGTATTACTGTAATGATATTAACGGTTGCTATTGTCGTAGGGTTCCAGGTTTCAATACGCGATAAGGTGGAGGGTTTTAATGCCGACATACAAATTAATAAACTGGATGATAATAGTTCCATGGAGCCTGCTCCCATAAATCGTTACCAGCCGTTTTTAGATGCGCTGAAAAAAATGCCGGAAGTAAAACATGTAAGTGTATATGCAACTAAAAATGGCATTATCAAAACAAAAACCGAGAATGAAGGTGTAATACTGAAAGGCGTTGGAGACGATTATGACTGGTCATTCATAAATAGAAATTTGGTTAATGGAAGTGTTTTTCATCCTGCGGATACTATACCCGGCAATGGTATTATTATTTCAAAAACGATTGCTAATGAATTGGGTGCCGATACAGGAAGTAAATTGCTTATATTCTTTATCACGCGAACCCGGCAGGCTGATAGCAGTGGAAATTATGGGTATGAGCAGCGAGTGAAAACGTTTCATGTAAAAGGAATCTATCACACCGGGCTTGAAGAATTTGACAAGGATGTAGTGTTTGTAGATATAGGCCAGATTCAAAGTCTGAATTTCTGGACATCAAGCCAGATTGGCGGGTTTGAAGTGGATTGCAAAGATTTTACAAAGGTGGATGAAAATGAAAAAGCCATTAATAAGATAGTTGGGCAGGATTTAGAGGCCATCAGCATCCGGAAAGTGAATTCTGCCATATTCGACTGGCTCGATTTGCAAAATACTAATGCAGCCATTATAATAATACTAATGTTGATAGTATCGGCGATTGCCATGATTTCAGCTCTTATCGTTTTAATACTTGAAAATGCATATATGATAGGTTTGCTGAAAGCGCTTGGTATGACTAATTTGGATATCCAAAAGATTTTTATTTTGGATGGCGCCTACCTTATTGCAGCGGGTTTATTTTTTGGAAATGTTATAGGATTGTCTTTATGCTGGCTGCAAAGCCACTATGGGCTTGTTAAACTTTCGCAGGAAACTTATTACATTTCTCAAGTCCCCATTTATTTAAACTGGGGCTATATAGTGTTGCTTAATATAGGCGCATTTGCAGTCTCCATGTTGATGCTGATTTTACCTTCGTTTATAACTTCGAAGGTAAAGCCTGCAGTAACATTGAAATACGAGTAGGATATGATAGCTATTTTCCCATGATTTAAGTCCCATTGGAACAAACTTATGGTAGCAAAATAAACGAAATACAAATTACGGAAGTCCCTACGGGACGACCTTACTATTCATTACATTTACTAGAAACTCTTATCTTTACTTCATGGCAAATACCTATTCACAGTTGAATATCCATTGCATTTTTGCTGTGAGAGGCAGAGAAAATTTTATCACGAAGAGTTTCCGGGATGATTTACACCGCTACATGTCAGGTATCTTAAAAAATGATGGTTCCTATCCTCTTGCTATTGGTGGCTGGATTGACCATGTTCATGTGTTTTTTGAATTGCAGCCAACAATGACTATTGCTGACCAAATGCGAAAGTTAAAAGCCACCTCTTCAAAATGGATTAATGATAACAAACTGGTAAAAGGAAAATTTCAATGGCAGGAAGGGTATGGGGCATTTTCCTATTCACGCTCGCAACGTAATTCAGTAATAAGGTACATCACTTATCAGGAAGCACATCACAAGAAGAAAACATTCCGGGAAGAATATTTGGAATTGCTGAAGAAATTTGAAATTCCTTTTGAGGATAAATATGTTTTTGAGTTTTATGAGTAAAGGCGTTTGAAATCCCGTAGGGATAATCTTATGGTAGAAAATCTATGAAAGTAAGCTTTGTTTTAAATCCCATCGGGATGGCCATATGTTTTTAATAAAGGTCGTCCCGTAGGGACTTAAATATGGCATTAATAATTACTACTACCATAAGAACGCCCCAAATGGGGCTTAGTACAAAATAACCAAGTAAATTTTAAAAGAATGAAGTTTAAAATATATCAGATTGGTGAATTGACTTGGCACGGTAAAATTGGAGAAAAGCGAGTTTGTACATTTGAATATTTCAAAGATAATAATGGCCATAGATGGATTAACTACATAGAAATAAATGACAGATACCGAAAAAAAGGATACGGTACAAAAGTGATAATAGAAGCATTGAAAATATATAAAGAGATTTATGTTTCTACTGCAAAGAAAATGGAGATTTTAAGGATTGGGCTTCAAAATGACTCCCGATATACAAATGATGGGCATTTAGGTGACAATTCTCCATTAATGTTATTTGTTCAGAAATGTATAGAAAAAGGGATTCTAAAACCCGAATGGAAAAAACATCTTTTTAATGGTATATAAATCCATTTCCCCTTCTTTCTGTATCTTTGACAGGCGGAATTATCCGATATTATTAAACATAAAGACAATGCAATACTCTGAAAATATTCTGGGAGCCATAGGACATACACCTATGGTAAAAATCAATAAAATAACTGCTGATATTCCAGCACTTGTACTTGCCAAGGTAGAAACCTTTAACCCCGGCAATAGCATTAAGGACCGCATGGCGCTGAAAATGGTGGAAGATGCAGAAAAGAAAGGTTTGCTAAAGCCCGGCTATACCATCATAGAAGGCACCTCCGGAAACACAGGTATGGGATTGGCAATTGTGGCTTCCATTAAAGGGTACAAATGTATTTTCACTACTACCGATAAGCAATCTAAAGAAAAATTTGATGCTTTGAGGGCATTTGGGGCAGAAGTAATCGTTTGCCCAACCAACGTGGAGCCCGAAGACCCGCGTTCGTATTATTCAGTCTCCAGCAGGCTTGTAAAAGAAGTTCCCCGTTCATGGAAAGCTAACCAATATGATAACTTATCTAATAGGGTTGCGCATTATGAACAAACCGGACCAGAAATATGGGAACAGACCGATGGTAAGATAACCCATTTTATTTGCGGTGTAGGTACTGGTGGCACTATCTGCGGTGTTGGAAAATATTTGAAAGAAAAAAATCCGGATGTGCAGATATTGGGTATTGATACCTATGGTTCAGTATTTAAAAAATATAAAGAAACAGGCATTTTTGATAAAAACGAAATCTACCCATACATAACGGAAGGTATTGGCGAAGATTTCCTGCCGGAGAATGTAGACATGAGCATAATTGACCATTTTGAAAAAGTAACCGATAAGGATGCTGCTATTATGACAAGGCGCATAACCAGGGAAGAAGCCATTTTCGTCGGCAACTCATCGGGTGCTGTTATGGCAGGTGTTTTACAAATGAAAGACCGGTTTAAAAAAGGTGATGTTGTAGTGGTTTTGTTCCATGACCACGGTTCGCGTTACCTTGGTAAAATGTTTAACGATGAATGGATGAGCGACCGTGGTTTCTTGCAGGAGTCAGAGATTACTGCTATTCAATTAATAGAACGTCACAAACACCACCGCCTGGTAACGGTAAAAGATTCAGATACGATTCACGAAACGGTTACACTCATGAAAAAATATCATATCTCACAGGTGCCTGTAACAGATTCAGCGCACAATGTTATCGGTTCATTGAACGATACCGAGGTTTTTATGAAGTTGCTGGATAATCCAAATTTAGGTTCGGGTAAAGTATCTGAAATTATTCAGCCCCCATTTCCATTTGTCGACCCTAAAGCATCTATAAAAGAGGTTTCACGATTAATCACATCCGAGAACAGGGCAGTATTGGTAAATGATATAATGGGGGAACCGCACATTATTACACGGCAGGATATTATTGAAGCGTTCTGCTAAAAATATAGCAGTATGAAAAGGAGTTTCACTGATCAAATAGGACACACAATAACTATTGAATCTCCGCCTCAACGTATTATTTCGCTGGTTCCTTCACAAACAGAATTACTGGCTTATTTAGGCCTTGATAAAGAAGTTGCGGGCATTACCAAGTTCTGCATTCACCCTGACGAATGGTTCCGTACTAAGACAAGAGTCGGCGGTACCAAAAATGTAAATTTTGATAAAATTGAGGCCATAAATCCTGATTTAATTATTTGCAATAAGGAGGAAAATACTGAAAGCGAGGTTAAAGCTTTAATGGAAAAATATCCGGTATGGACAAGTGATATTCATAACCTGGATGATGCTATGAATATGATAAACTCCATTGGAGAGATAGTGAATAAAGCAGATGAAACACAAAAGCTAACCCGGAAAATAAAATACAATTTTGAAAAATTAAGCTTAAATAAACCAAAGCCGTTAAAGGTGGTCTACCTGATATGGAAAAACCCCTTTATGGCTGCCGGAAAAGATACATTTATTGATTTTATGCTTTCACAATGCAACTTTATAAATGTTTGCGATGCTTCTCTTGGTAGATATCCTGAACTAACAATAGAAGGTCTGAGGAAGCTCAATCCACAACTAATACTTCTTTCTTCAGAGCCATTTCCCTTTGCTGAAAAGCATATAGCGGAGTTTAAATCATACTTTCCCGATAGTTTGCCCGTTCTTGTGGATGGGGAATATTTTTCATGGTATGGTTCAAGGCTTTTAAATGCGCCTGAATATTTAAAAAGTATCATGGAAAAGTGTATTAAAGTGTAGATTTGTAACCTAATGTACCGGAAGCATTTATGCAATTAAAGGGTCTTTTCGTTTCTATAGTATTTTTTTGCGGGGCCTCTTGTCTTTATTCCCAGAAAGTAGGATTGGTGTTAAGTGGTGGCGGAGCCAGCGGTATTGCACATATTGGCGTAATTAAAGCACTCGAAGAAAACCATATTCCTATTGATTATGTTACGGGCACTTCTATGGGAGCATTCATTGGTGCGTTATATGCCGCCGGATATTCCCCTGAAGAAATGGAAAAGATAGTTGTTTCGCCGCGATTCCAAAATATAGCTAAAGGAGTTATTGATAATAAATTTGTATATTATTTTAAGCAAAAACCTGCTGATGCTTCCTGGATTACTTTTAGGTTCTCATTAGATACAAGTTTAATAACGAGCATCCCAACGCATCTCATTTCCCCTATCCCTGTCGATTTTGAAGTGCTGCGTTATTTTTCCAAAGCGTCTTCGGTTTCTAATGGTAATTTCGACAGCCTGTTTATCCCATTTCGTTGTGTGGCTGCAGATATTATGGATAAAAAGCCCTATATTTTTAATAAAGGAAACCTTGGCGAGGCAATCCGCGCATCAATTTCATATCCTTTCTTTTTAAAGCCTGTAGTAATAGACGGAAAAATGCTTTTTGACGGAGGGCTTTATAATAACTTCCCTTTAGATATTATGAAAAGTAGCTTTCATCCCGATATTACTATCGGCAGCAATGTTTCCGGAAATATACCTCCTCCCAGCGAGGATAATATTATTTCAGAAGTTAAAACCATGCTGATAACTAAAACAAATTATAAGCTTGATTCAGGCATTAACGGCATAATTATTGAACCGGGTGTAGAGGCCGGAATACTTTCCACCGACCATCCGAAAGCGCTTATAGATAGTGGGTATAATGCCACGATGAAGGCAATGCCGGCTCTTTTAAAAATGATAAAAAGAAGAACGGACTCTACCGTTATAGCATTAAAGAGAAAAAATTTTATGAGCAAAGAGCATCGGGTAGTTATTAAAAATATTAATATATACGGGCTTAACCAGCCTCAAAGCCGTTATATAAAAAGCGTGCTCGTAGGAAACTACGATACGCTGGATATGAAAAAGCTGGAAACAAGATATTACCGTGTTGCAACCGATGAGAATATTCACAGT
>DATHOL010000454.1:0-12742 GCA_035484895.1 Bacteroidia bacterium
GCCTCTTTTGTATACTGAACCAAAACCGGGTTGGTCTTCATAGGGGCAAGATGGTCGTACCTTACCTGTGCGGAAAGGAGTGAAAAATGAAAAATGAAGAGTGAAAAGTAGAAGAGAATTCTGCGGGATTTCATACAATAAAAAATAGGTAACTATTTACCATCCAAAATATTTATGTTGTTAACTCTTTGCTCTTAGTTCTAATCTCTTAACTTTATTCAAGACTGCTAATGTAACGCTTATTTTTCAATTAAATTGTGGTAGTTTATATGGTATCGCCGGTCATTCCCCTTCCCACCTTCATATCGATAACTGAACCCTTTGGAATTTTAGTGCCAGGTTCTATAGATTTGCCTTTGAAAGTTTGCTCCAATACAAAGCCCGGTAAGGGGTCAATAACAAACTGTACATCACCGGTTTTAAGCCCTGCATTATCAAGCAGGTTTTTAGCTTGCCGCAATGACTTATCCTTCAGGTTAGGCATTTCCACTAAAGGAGGCATGGTGGAGGTAACATATAAATAGATATTCCTGCCCTTTTTAACATGCGCCCCCGGGTACGGGTTTTGGTTAAATACCAGTCCGGGAGGGGAATTCTCTACATATACAGAGTCAATTATGATATAGTTGAGTTCCTCGCTTTTGAGCAATGCTTCAGCAGACGAAAGCTTTGTTTTGGTAAGGTTTTGCAGCGTAATAAAATTTCCATGCCGGGTATAGCTCGATAAATAGTAAACTGCTATACCAAAAAACAGAATCCACACTAAAATAGCCAGGGCCAAATGCTTGAAGAATGTTCTGCTTTTCACGAAAGCGCCAAGGTTTTTAAGCATGGTTGGTCTTTTTTAGTTTTTCAAACCCATATTCCAGAATATTATCAATAAACTGATAGGGAGTATATCCGTTAATGGCGGTCTGGTGAAATATGCAGGTGGCTGGGGTCATTCCGGGAAGCGAATTTACTTCAATAAATATTACTTCCGACCTTCCATCGGGAAAAATTCGCACAAATGCATCAATACGCGCATAGCCTTCAATATTCAAAAGCTTTGCTGCTTTCAAAAATTCAGCTTTTACGGAATCAGATATTTTTTGCCTCAATTTAGGATCCGCGGCATATCGGGCAGGAGTGATATTTTGCCCCTCGCCTGCTAAAAACTTTTCTTCCAGGGATAACACAGCCCCTTCCGACAAAGCTTCGGATGCTTCAAATATTTCGTATTCTTTTCCTTTAGCGGTATAATGTGTAAGTAGTCCCCCTGTTATTTCCAGGAAGCGTGAAGCGCCTTTTTTACTGATTAATTCTTCAGCTAAAAAGGCCTTTTTAATTGGAAATTCCTCATTGGCGCGAATCTCCAAAAGTTCGGTTGCTTTTTTATCTTTTTCTTGCTTGTCGCGAAAAATAAGTTTGGTATAGGCATCAAATTCAGCAGCCGATAAAATCTTACGTACGGCAGAACTGCAACCATCATCAATAGGTTTCGCAATAAATGGAGCGCCTAATTTTTTCACTAATGCATTGTAGACTTTGTTTTTATCCTTGCACTCTTCTTTGTTTACAATCATATCATCTGCCACCAACATGCCATTCTCACGCAAGATTCTGTCTGTTTCGTATTTGTTGATGGTAATAGCGGAGGTCTCTACCGAAGAACCATTATAAGGCAAGCCGACCTTTTCCAATTCCTTTTGTACAGTTCCATCTTCACCCGGCCTGCCGTGAAGCGCAATAAACACTCCATCCACTTCCTTTGCAAGTTGAGAATAGGTAAGTCTTCGCGGGGGAAGTAATGCTTTGCCGGTAGCATATTTATCTGTAATGGTTCTGCAATTCTCCTGTATTTTTTTTATAAAAGGGTGAATTTTATAATTTAAAATCTTCTCACGTATATCATCCGCATTATCCTTTAAAAGTACATTAATCGGAATAGTATAAAGGCTATGGCCATCTGAATTTCCCATCAGGAAAACAGGCAGTGGTTCATACTTGGTGGAGGATGCAAGCTTTTCATATATATTCCTTCCGCTCTCCACAGAAATATGCCTTTCTGAAGAATACCCGCCAAGTATTACAGCTATTTTCTTTTTAGAAGATTGTGCATTTTTTTGCTTATCCAGCAATTCATCCATTTGATTTAATAGTACGTCAAATGGCGGATAATGCATGGAAGAAATAAGCCTTTGCTGTATAGAAGTGCGGATAATAAAAGTTAAAAATTTGGAAGGATTCAACCCGATTTCCGCTGCCTGGTGGAAAAAGAAAGAAGATGGCAACATGCCCGATGTCGTGTTAGGGTCGTTCAAAAACACTTTGCCCTTGGGCGATATGAAACCGTCGATACGCGCGTATACATTAAAGTGCATATCAGAAAATAATTTGCAGCAACTTTCGGATATGGATTTTATTTGCTTTTCCGGTAAATCAATAGGCGTAATCTTCCGTGATAAGCCCGGCAAATATTTAGAGCGATAGTCGAATATGTTTTGTCCCTTGCGGATTTCGGTAGGCGGTAATGCAATAGGATTGCCATTTTCATCCTGTATAACAATGCATGAAAATTCTTTGCCTTCTAAAAATTTTTCAATCAATACTTCATTTTCTCCATCGAAGGCTTCCAGTACTATATCATCTTTTGATTTACTGAAAACAGAAACTAGTTTGGCAAGAAGTTCTTCCGGATGATATACAACAGTTGTGAATTCTGAATTGTGAATTGTGAGCGGAAAGCCAATTCCTTCGCGTATATCGGACATTTCCCTAATAAAATGAATTTGTTGCTCTTTGCTATATGATTTCCATTCGGCGAATGAAATCTTTTGCATGAAAAAGCTGCGATAAATGGCCTTTTCAAAGGAAATATAATCACTCTTGCTAAGCACAGTTGCGCCAATAGAGGAGCCCTGATGGGAAGGTTTTATAACACAAGGAGTACTTATCTTCTTTTTTAAACTACGGTGTATTTTCTTCAGGTTTGCATCCGAAATATCAGTTCTTTTAAGGGTAATGTAATCGGGAGTTGTAAAGCCATAACTCTTCATCCATTGGCGTTGCAGGGCTTTGTCCATTCCCAAAGCTGAAGATAATATACCTGAACCTGAATAGGGAATTTTTAAATATTCCAGCAGGCCTTGAATGCTGCCATCCTCGCCACCTGCCCCGTGCAGGCAAAGGAAGGCAAAGTCAATATGCTTTTTTATTTCATCGGCTTTTATATGCGTGCCAATTTTGTCGAGCATCTGCACCGCAATGTTCCCTTCCTTACTGACCACTGACCACTGACCACTGACCACTGACTCAGCATAAACCTGGAAGTTATTTGGAGAATTAGGCAGATAATCCACCGGAGGATAAAAGTCGCGGATACTGCCTTTGTAAATATATTTCCAATCAAGCAGAACGAAATTACCAAAACTGTCAACGAAAATCGGGATGGCATCAAAGAGCGATTTATCGAGGTTATCATACACCGTGCGGCCTCCTGCAAAAGAGACTTCCCGTTCACGGGAAAAACCTCCGAATATTATTCCTACCCTTAGTTTCATTAACGCTCGTTTTCTAAAAGTTGCAAATATAGAGGTTTGGTGGAATACTCATCCCCCTTCCGTACTCATCCCCTTGCCCTTCTCTATCAATAAGGGAAGAAAGTGGACTTTGTTATCCCGAAGCCAGGGGGATAAGTAATCGTATTTGAATGTATCTTTGTTCCATGAATGAAAACCGCCCATTGGCCGAACGGATGCGCCCTCATACACTCAATGAGTATATGGGGCAAAAACATTTGGTAGGGGAGGGGAGCATACTCCGCAAACTGATTGCCTCGGGCACGTTACCGTCTATTATACTCTGGGGTCCTCCGGGAGTTGGGAAAACTACATTGGCGCAGATTATAGCGAATGAATTACAGCGGGAATTTTTCCAGCTGAGTGCTATTTCATCTGGTGTGAAGGATATCAGGGAAGTAATTGAAGGAGCAAAGAACAAAGGCCTTTTTAGCGGTAAACCCATATTGTTTATTGATGAAATACACCGTTTCAGCAAATCACAACAAGATGCATTGCTGGGGGCAGTTGAGCGAGGAGATATTACCCTCATTGGCGCGACAACTGAGAACCCCTCTTTTGAAGTTATTTCGGCATTGCTTTCACGCAGCCAGGTATATGTGTTGAAATCATTGGAAAATGATGAACTCCTCGAAATGCTTGACCGGGCTATGAAAGAGGATGTTATTTTAAAGACCAAGAAAATTGAAATAAAGGAAACTCAGGCATTGCTAAGACTTTCAGGAGGGGATGCACGCAAATTGCTTAACCTGTTTGAAGCTGTGGTAATGTCATCAACCGATTCGCCGGTTTTGGTAACTGATGATGCGGTGATTAAAGTCGCACAACAGGTGATTCCGCTCTATGATAAAAAGGGAGAATACCATTATGATATTATTTCCGCATTTATAAAATCTATCCGAGGGGGAGATCCGAATGCGGCAGTCTATTGGCTGGCGCGAATGTTAACGGGCGGAGAGGATATTTTATTTATCGCCCGCAGGTTGGTGATTCTTGCTTCGGAGGATATTGGAAATGCCAATCCCAATGCCTTACTCATGGCGAATAATTGCTTTCAGGCAGTTAACTCTATTGGTATGCCTGAGGCGCAAATTGTTTTATCACAGACCGCTATTTATTTGGCATGTTCTCCCAAGAGTAATAGTGCAGTCGCCGCTATTGGTGCAGCTATGAGTTCGGCTGCAAGTACTAGCCATTTGGGTGTGCCTTTGCACTTACGCAATGCACCTACCAAACTAATGAAAGAAATGGATTATGGCAAAGACTATAAATATGCCCACTCCTACGAAGGCAATTTTGTAATACAGGATTTCCTTCCGGAAGAATTACGGGGCACCATGTTTTACGAACCCGGCAAAAATCCCAAAGAAGAAGAATTCCGGAAATATTTGGAAAAGACCTGGGGGGAGTTTTATAAGTACTAAGATTAAAAATCATGAAAATATTTTTAAGAACAACTGCAGCGACGCTATTTATTACGAGCTTTCTTCTTTGGTTTGCTGTCCGATATTTTTCTGATTCAATAAGAATAAATCCGGGTGTAATTTCATTGAAAATAGTGTATTCTTTTATGAGATTTTTTCAACTTTTCATTGGAATTGGTTGGCCGTGGGCAATTAGCGTTAACCTATATAAAGTGTTGCCAACTGACTTAAAAGGCATGAGAATACAAATCTTCAAAACAGTATTATCAATATATCTTTTGGCTCTAATAATAGAACATACTTTATTTACTATGAATAATGCCCATTCATTGTTCCATCCCCTTAGTTATTTATTGCTCTATGCTGCCATCATTCTGGTACTTCATATATACTTTGCACAATTCATTGCTAAGGAACTTACATCAATTGAATTGCAAAGAGCTACAACCTGGGGTGACTATTCAGGAACATTTTTTCTACTTTTATTTGGTCCAATAGGGATTTGGTGGATTCAACCAAAAATAAATAAATTATTTACAGAGGAAACAGAAGATGACGCTTCGTAGCCAGTATCTAAATAATTAATCAGACTGCATTTTCATTAATAAGGATAGTTTTAGAGTTTTGAATTTACCACCCATTTGCCACACAAATGCCAGAGCAAAAAATAGGCAGTAGTAGTGTTGCATAGTTATTCTATGTATAATATATTGAATACCTGTCGATAATGTGTTTTTTGCAATACTTTAAACACTGTATTAAAGTGCTGCATTGCAGTATTTAAAAAAACCTCAATTTTTCTTTAGAGTTGATAGGCTATAACTCATAACTTATAACTCATAACTGCTTTTTAACTACGTTTGTCCTATGATAATTGCAAAAGGCATACAGAAATCTTTCGGTAAGTTAAATGTGCTGAAAGGAATAGACTTGGAAGTTAAGAAGGGCGAAGTAGTATCCATTGTTGGTACATCTGGAGCCGGAAAGACGACCTTGTTGCAAATCCTTGGCACCCTTGACCGTGCGGACCAAGGGAGCATTGAAATAAACAATACTAAAATACATACCCTTAAGGACCGTGAACTGTCGCGTTTTCGCAACAGGCAAATTGGGTTTGTATTTCAGTTTCATTACCTGTTACCGGAGTTTACAGCTATTGAGAATGTCTGCATTCCCGGTTTTATAGCCAAAACCCCTACCAACGAAGTCCGCCAAAAGGCAGAGGATTTACTTACCCTTCTTGGCTTAAAAGAAAGGCTGGAGCATAAACCCTCTGAATTATCGGGCGGCGAACAGCAAAGGGTTGCGGTGGCAAGGGCGCTTATCAATAATCCTTCGGTTGTTTTTGCCGATGAACCATCCGGCAACCTCGATTCAGCCAATGCCAGAGAACTACACAAACTATTCTTTCATTTACGAGATACCCTTTCCCAAACCTTTGTAATAGCTACCCACAACGAAGAACTGGCTACTATGGCTGATAGGAAGATTACCATGAAAGACGGACAGATTCATAGCTAAGAGCTATGAACTAAGAGGTAAGAACTGCGATGGCTCATTTTACTCTTAGCTCTAACCTCTTAACTCGTAGCTAGTCGGTCGGAAGCTGCCTGGCATCTCCATCCTTATTAATTATGTAATAAATCTTCTTTGGGGTTTTTACGGGTTGTTCGCTTTTCAGGAAATATTTCACATCAACAGTATAGGAAAGTTGCACAACCGGTTCTGTAATCAACGGATTAATTACAATATCATAACTGTCATAATCAACCTGGTTGTAATACCGTGATACAGGCTTGGAATATTCACTTACAAAAGGTTGGTCGCTCGGTTTCTTTTTCAGCGAAGCAAAGGATGGCCTGGAGAAAGCGGAATAACTGTAGTAACGTGTTTGCGGGAAAATGGTGGTGAAGTTATCTGCCATTGTCTTTTTCAAAGTGTCCAGTTCAAATCCGACTATTTCGTAAGATTTTACCCTTGACTTTACCTCAAAAAGGCATTTTAATCGTAAACTATCAATTAATTTTTGGGCATTAGGTAGGAAGTAGTCCACTTTCACAAGGTCATAGATCTCGGCAGCAGCGGCAGCTGAGAGAATACCATCTAAAGCGGAAGATTTCTTAAAGCGTATGTAGATGTTCTTTTCCAGTTCAAAGCCATCCGGTACCTCATTGTACTTTTTACTGAAGATCTTTTTATCCGATTGATAACCATATTTTGGCACAAAAGAAATCATATCGATGCGGATATCGGAAGTATCTATGCTTAGTTTCTGAAGATTCTGCTTAAACTCTTCAATGGTACCATTCATCATAGAATCAGTTGATTTGGCAGTTAATCCTAATTGTACAATATTGAATACCGCCACGTAATTGGTTGCTACTACATTCATCAGTCCGTTTACTTTTATGTCAAACTGCTGGTCATTCGGAGCAGCTGATGTTGCCGGTCCGCGATTATTGTTGGGGTTTTGCTGGTAATTATACTGGTAGTTAGCCATATCGGCAGATACATTGTACTGTGAGTTAGCCATTGATTTGTTGGCATACTCATAATTACCCATAGCTGCCGGGGCGGCTACCTGCGAGTTGCCTTCCACCTGTGCATTAGCTTCGCAGCACAATAATGCCATCGGAATCATTACTAAGAACATTTGGTTTTTCATAAAATTGAATTGTTTAAAATTGGTATTAAATCGAATTATGCCAAATATCATTCAAGGGGTAGGGATACTCCAAATTATTTCGTTGCACAACGGTGGCAAAATATTTTTCAACTTTGCACAATGCTTATGCAAAGGAATTTAGCACTATTCAACCCTATATTTGTAATGCCGGATGCATCCTGACAGGATTTATTTTGAAAAACTGAAAAGCGAGATTTCAGGGAAGTACCGTCAAAAGAACCCGGGTATCCCCGAAAACCTGGGCGAATGGAATGGAAAAACCATAGAGGGTTTTCAAAATGATTTGCAACTGGAAGTTAAAAGTGCGATAAGTGTAAGATGGTTCTATAATCATATTAAGGCCGATAATGAAAACAAAATACCCCGTACCGATGTACTCGATTTGCTTTGCAAGTATGTGGGCTATACAAGTTGGGCAGAATTTGTATCAAGAAAGAAAGGGGAAGGGATTAATCCGGTTAGTGTTGAAAGAGAAAAAGTAAAGATAAATACGACAAGGAATAGCAAAATGCTCATGATACCCATAATAGTAATTGCCATATTTCTTGCAGGATGGGTTGTTGTAAAACGGTCCGGTAGCAATTCATTTAAATTTTGCCTGGTTGATTCTGATACAGGTACACCTATAAAGAATTCAAAGATCGAAATAAAGCTATTTAAAGATAATGAATCGTCGCAGTCGTTATTATGTGACTCAAACGGGTGTTTTTCCCTGCAATCTTTATCGGGAAAGGTAAAATTTATAGTCAATGCTGAGTACTATCATCCGGATACCATAATCAGAACCCTTCCTGAACAGTCACTATCAGAGACTATTATGTTAAAGCCAGACGATTATGCCATGATGATAAGCATATTTTCACATTCTGACGTGCAGGATTGGGAGAAACGGAAAAAGGAGCTGGAGGCTATGTTTACCGATAATGCCATGATTTTCCAGGTGGATCCGGTAAATAAAAGAGCTATGGAAATTTTCAATAAAGAGGAATTTATTGGAAAGCTCACAGTGCCTCTCTCAAGCCTTAAAAATATAGAAGTAACAGAAACCTGGTATACCGGTAAGCAGATATCTGCATTACGGTTTATACAAAAAGATGACATTAAATAAATAGACATGAAAAACTTCATAATCGCTCTTTTAATTCTAATACCCCTTTTAGGTGCAGGTCAGAGCCCTGCTGCGGCCAATAAGTCCATGGAGAGTAGTTATTCTGCACCCGCTCCTGCAGCAGCCGTTTCAGCCGCAGATATGGAAAGGACTTTTACTGCAATATCCGTTAATGCGCCACAAGTTGGCACTTTTCAACAAAGGGGTATACAAAAACTAAAAGATTTTTATAATTACCTTACGATAATCTCCAATCCAACCTACGATAAGGTTTTAAGGGAAAATGCCAAAACCCAGGCTAAACAGCTTTTTTATGGTTCCGATTGCTCCGTAAATGGAAAAATATATTCCGATTTCATTGATAGCTGCTTTAATCTTAAAAAGGGAGTTGAATGGAAGGCGGTTGATGTGATGGTGGCCCAAAGTATGAATGCAACAACAGATAATAGAGATACGGTTATTTATAAAGGAGAACTGTCATTTAAAGAATCAAAGAATGGTATTACAGGAGCGGATAAAAAGGCTGAAATAGTACTTTCAAAAGGCGAAAAGCAGTTCGGGAATACCAAAAAGGAGGTCTGGTCGATATACATATGTTTGATAGAGTAAAAAAATCTATTTTCTCACCGAGTAAATAAAATAAATATATTTGCAGCCCCAAAAAGTTCATTTGATATTTAATTAATGCGAAAGTAGCTCAGTTGGTAGAGCGCAACCTTGCCAAGGTTGAGGTCGCGGGTTCGAGACCCGTCTTTCGCTCTTAGGTCCGCCACCAAGCCAGTCTGGCGGACTGTTAGCGATTTCTTGAGAATGATATTGGAAAATTTAATTCTTCACTTTTTAAGCTTGTTTTTGCCCTGGTGGTGGAATTGGTAGACACGCAGGACTTAAAATCCTGTATTCATTGCGAATGTGCGGGTTCAAGTCCCGCCCGGGGTACGCAGGTAATCAAAATTTTATCAATTTCCTCCGGACGGGTTACACTCCCTGAAAAGTTGAGGTGTACACTCTGGGAAGCATAGAAGTAATAATGCATAATAGTCTTTCTTTAAGAACAGTAAATGTAACACGTTATCTTCAACCTTTCCGCGAGGGTGGGTCCCTTCCTGCATTGGCTGAAGCCGACGATAACCTCAAATACGTTCTGAAATTCAAGGGTGCAGGGCACGGGGTAAAAGCTTTAATTGCAGAATTAATTGGAGGAGAAATCGCACGTGCTTTGCACCTGCAGGTACCTGAAATAGTTTTCGCGAATTTGGATGAAGCTTTTGGCCGTACAGAAGGCGACGAAGAGATACAGGATCTGCTTAAAGGTAGCAGAGGATTAAATTTAGCCTTGCAATTTTTATCGGGCGCAATCACTTTCGACCCGGTTGTTCAAAAAACAGACCCAAAGCTTGCCTCGCAAATCGTATGGCTTGATGCGTATATAACAAATATTGACCGTACTTTTAAGAATACTAACATGCTTATGTGGCATAAGCAATTATGGCTTATTGACCACGGTGCATGTTTGTATTTCCATCACTCCTGGTCAACATGGCAAGCGCATGCAAAGAGCCCTTTTGCCCTTATAAAAGATCATGTACTATTACCCCAGGCCACTTTGTTAGAAGAAACAAACCGGGAATTTAAGGAACTATTAACTGAAGAAAAATTAAGGAACATAGTTGCCCTTATACCGGATGAGTGGTTGCATTGGGAAGGCACAAAAGAAACACCCCAATCCATTAGAGAAATATATTTACAATTTCTGCAAATCAGATTGAGCTATTCTGAAACGTTTACAAAAGAAGCACAAAATGCACGAGAAGTACTTGTATGAATATGCCGTAATCCGTATTTTGCCTTTTGTAGAACGTGAGGAGTTCATCAATGTAGGTATTATTTTATTTTGCAAAGAAGAAAAATACATTCGGGTGCTCTTTACTCTCAATGAAGCTAAGCTTCGCTCATTTTCCAAAGACCTTGATATGGATCAGATAAGACTTAACTTACAATCATTCGAAAAAATAGCAATGGGCACCGAAAATTGTGGGCCCATAGGTCAACTTGATATTCCTTCTCGTTTCAGATGGCTAACCGCTATACGAAGTTCGGTTATTCAAACATCAAGGCCACATCCGGGCCTATGTAATGATTTGGAGCAAACTGCAAAACGGTTGTTTAATGAATTTGCTTCCTGACTTAATACCTGAAACTGTATCTTGAATCCCGGATGATTCACAGGAATCTTTCTTATTGACTAGTTTTTTCTGTTGATTCACCCTTGTGTTGTGCAAGATATTCCAATTGCTTTTTGCCATAAGCAATTTTAATAATTACTACAAATAAAACAGGAACTATAAAAATAGCTATGGAAGAAGCCGCAACCATTCCGCCTAATACGGTATATCCTATGGTCTGACGGGCTACTGCCCCTGCCCCTGATGCCAATACTAAAGGCGTTACGCCAAATATAAAAGCAAGTGAAGTCATGATGATAGGGCGCAACCTAAGGGTGACAGCATCAACGGTGGATTGTATCAACTCTTCACCCGCATCTACACGCACTTTGGCATATTCAACAATAAGAATGGCGTTTTTTGCAGCCAGCCCAATTAAGGTTATCAATCCTATTTGAGCATACACATTGTTACTGAGCGACGGGGTTAACGTGAGTGTAAGTATGGCTCCGAAGGCTGCAATTGGAACTGTAAGCATTACGGAAAAAGGTACCGACCAACTTTCATATAAAGCAGCCAGGAACAGGAAAACAAAAGTGAGGGAAAATAGAAAAATGTAAATGGTTTGTCCACCTGCTACAATTTCTTCGTAGCTCAAACCGGACCACTCATAACCATATCCTCTGGGCAATACCTTAGCTGCAAGCTCCTTGAGTGCTTCAATTGTTTGCCCTGTGCTATAACCATCACCTGAACTTCCATCCACTTCTGCGGAGCGGAAAATATTAAAATGTGGTATTACAGGAGCAGCTGCTGTCGGTTGATAATTTATAAGTGAACTTAGAGGAAGCATTTCTCCATTTTGATTTCGCACATAATATTTATCCATATCCGACACCACGCGGCGATATATAGTATCAGCTTGTATTACTACGTGATAAGTCCGGTTGTAAAGCGTAAAATCATTTACAAAAGAACTGCCCATATAGGCTTGAATAGTTGAAAAAACATTCTGGATATTTACTCCCATTCTTTTACATTTGTCTCTGTCCACGGTTAGGTTGTAACTTGGCGTATGTGCCGAGTAATAGCTGACTGCTCTTGCAATTGCAGGGTTTTTATTTGCTGCGCCGACAAATTTTGTAACCACTTTTTCAAATTCATGCACATCATCGTTGGTGTTTCGTTGCTCAATCTGTAAGTTGAATCCCGCAGATTGCCCGATACCCGGAATAGAGCCGGGTTGTAAAATATTCACTTTCCCGTTTTTTAAATCGGCATGGGCAATCCGTTTATACATTTCTGCTATGATACCTGTGGTAATGCCTGTAACTTTTTCACTGTCCCCTTTGCGTTCATCCCAGGGTTTGAGCTGTACAAAAATGGTTCCGCTGTTGGACTTAAAAGCTCCATTACTTATATTCAACCCTGACAAGGCTCCAAAGTGAGCGACCCCCGGTGTATTGGCCACCACCTTCATCAGTTTCTGAATATATTCAACGGATTGAGTTGTGGAAGATGCTTCGGGCAATTCATAAGTAACCTGCAAACGCCCTACATCTTCATTCGGAATAAAACCCGAAGGTTTGGACTTAAATAAGAAGAATGTTCCTACGGCAATGCATATTAAAACAATGACTACGTATTTTGAATTATCAATGCCATGCTTTACACCGTTTGAATAGCGAGTCGTGAATTTACCGAACCCCTTATTGAACCAGTAAAAGAATTTATTAATTCCTTTCGATTTTTCATCAATTACATGTGGCTTTAACAAAAGTGTACATAAAGCAGGAGTA
>DATHOL010000455.1:0-9311 GCA_035484895.1 Bacteroidia bacterium
GCCATTAGCGCCGCCGCCGCCGCCCGAATTTTGCGCATTTCCACCGCCGCCGCCATTGCCGGGAGCGCCCATACCTTCTTTTCCACCAAGTTTTGCATACTTCCATTCATAGCCGCCCACACCTTCTCCCTTTTCTTTCCCGTATGCCTGCAACCCAAATGCTACATCTCCAATTCCCCAGCCTATACTATCCTGGTTAGCCAAAGATCCACCTCTAAAGCCCATGCCGGTAGCATTAATAGCGCCACCCGAATTAATAACAGTATTACCCTTTACCTCAACGACAATTATTCCGCCAATAGTGCTGTCCCATGGGTCGCAACTAATTGTTCCTCCTGAGTTAATGGTGAGAGCAGCATACCTGGGAACCCTTACAATTTCCACTTTGCCCGTATCAGTATAGCTATACTGCAAAGGGCAATCGAGCTTAATGGTTGTACCCGAAGGAACAGCATTTACTTCGGCAAATTCATAGTTGCCGCAATTATTATAATTGTTTACAGCACCCCAGGTACTATCTTTGGGCTGGCCAATATTGCGGTTACCGGGATTAATACTTCCATTCAGGGTAGCGCCCTGCATCTGAATAATCATAATCAAATCGCCTGCAGCTAAGTTACCTGTAAAACGGGCATGTGCATTAAGGGTACTGCTTGCTACTGTTATTGTCGTAGCTCCGGCAGGCTCATTGGCAGTCAGGTATGTGTATTCATTTACTGAAACAGTAGAGCTGATAACAGGGCTGCCATCCTTACCTTGCTGCGCAAAAAGAGTGGAGGAAATAATGCAGCAAATTGCAATAAATATTTTTTTCATCATTGGGGGCAAATAAATAAGGCAACGAATGTATTAAAATTCCTGCAAAAACCCTGTTTCTATCTAGCTAATAGAAAAAATGGACATAATTATGCTGCTTATAATCATTTTTATCCGTAAAAAATGACATTAATCAAAAAAACTATCTATTAAGGAAATTATTCTACAAACAAAATCATCCCTTTCAAATATTCCCCTTCCGGATGATAAATACTAATGGGATGGTCTGCCGGATGTGAAAGGTATTTAAGTATCCTTACAGTTCTGCCTGAATCAATAGCTGCCGCCGTTATGGCTCCCTGAAAGAGGTTTCTGTCAACCACCTGCGAGCAAGAGAAGGTGAAGATAATTCCGCCAGGTTTTATTGCTTTTATAGCCAACGCATTTAACCTACGGTAGCCCATAACTGCCTGGTGGCGGGCATCGCGATGCTTGGCAAATGCAGGCGGATCAATGATCATCATATCGTATTCGGATGCATGGCTGCCTAAAAAATCAAATGCATCAGCGGCATGGGAAGTGTGATTAGTTACTTCGCCAAAATTGAGATTGATATTATTATCCGTCAACTTTATAGCAGCTTTTGAACTATCCACCGAATGAACTTCAGATGCTCCTGCTTTCATGGCATATACTGAGAAGCCGCCGGCATAGCAAAAACAATCAAGCACTTTTTTACCGGGGGCATATTGGGCTACCAATTTACGGTTCTCACGTTGGTCAATAAAGAAGCCTGTCTTTTGGCCTTCTTCCCAATCAATACTGAACTTGTGGCCGTTTTCCAATACTTTCTTTTCAGAGCCATTTCCATATAAATATCCATTCTTCAATTCATTTTCTATTTCAATATCTACAGGTATTTTTGTACCCGAAACACCTAAACTCTCTTTGCTTTTATCGTAAACGGATTTCAACCTTTCTCCATAAATTTCTTTCAACGCTTCCACAAAAAAATGCCTTTCACGGTACATGCCTATGGAGTGAGCCTGTATTACAGCAGTGCCATTGTAGAAATCAATTATCAATCCGGGAAGTCCATCACCTTCGCCATACACAAGGCGGTAGACATTGGTGCTTTCATTATCAGTCAAACCAATAGATTGGCGGTAATCATACGCACTTTGAATTTTTGTTTTCCAGAATGCCGCATCAGGCACAATCTTCTTAAATGAAAAAAGACGAACCATGATAGAACCCTTTTGGTAGTGGCCCGTTCCGAGGCACTCATTACTGTGGGAATACACTTCAACCACATCTCCGTTTTTCACATCCCCCTCTACCCGCTTTACAGCACCGGAAAATATCCAGGGATGAAAACGTTTCGGGCTTTGGTCCTTGCCCGAATTAAGGACTATTTTTATTATTTCGCTCATGCGGCAAAACTAAGCAAACGCTTTGAAAGCTGGATATTTCCTGCAGATTTCGCAGATTAACGCAGAATTTATCAGCGCATATCTGCGAAATCTGCGGGAAATAAAAAGAGTTAAGGTTTATTTTTTACTTATATTCGATGCATGAACTATAAAAGATATATAGCTGTTTTTGTATTTACAGTACTTGTTGTAATATGCTGCCAGAGCCAAAACCAGCCTGTGCCGCCTAAAATACAACATGCGTTGGATTCGTTATACCCTAAAGCTGCCAATACCCGTTGGGAAGACCAACCTGTAAATACCACCACAAGGCGTGTAAATTTCAACTGCAATTGTACTGAAGGAAATGGCTACCTCAGAATCACTTTTGATGTGAATGGCAATATCGTTAATAAGGATATTGATATTTCTGAAAAGGATTTACCCGCGTCTGTTACAAATTATATAGAAAACAATTATCCAGGCAGTGGATTCAGGTATGGTGAAACAAGTAAACAAACAACTAATTCGGGAGGATATAACTATAGAGTTGAATTATTACAAACCAATCCGGATGGCAATGTTACCGATGGGGGCTGGATTTATATCCTTAAATTCAAAGCCTCGGGAGAGTTTATATCGGTGGATAAAAGGTTGCAGAATAATTGAAGATTATTTACTTCTTAAAGTATTCCGCGATTAATTCTTCTTTCAACCTAAACCTGTACGGCAACTTCGCATCCTCTCCTGCATAATCAACGCCAATACGGGGGCTGGTTACAATATCTTTCTTATTGAATTTTACTCCTCTGTCTTCAATCCAAATTTTATTGCCGAAAAGTGATAATCCCGAATGTTCCGTTTTAATTCCCAACGCTGTTGAAAGTGTTCCTGGCCCATCTGATATTTTTTTATTCAACTTTTGTTTTCGCCTGTAAAGTATTTTATCAATCCCATCTATCGGAACAATAGCCCTTATTAGGATTGCATGAGGTGAGTCTTTATAATTAGTCACCACATTAAACAGGTGATGAATTCCATAACAGAGATAAACATAAGCTACTCCTCCTTCTCCATACATGATCTCATTTCGTTTGGTGCGCCTGCCATTATAGGCGTGAGATGCTTTATCAATTGCTCCGTTATATGCCTCTGCCTCTACAATCATTCCGGAGGTTTTTACGCCATCAAAGTTTGTCACCAAAAATTTCCCGATCAGTTCTTCCGTAATTTGAAGAACATTTTTCCGTAAATAAAACTCAGGTTTAAGTTTATGGCTTTTCACTTGATAGTATTATTTAGTTTACCGCCCACATACTCGTACTCTGCAACCAGGTTACCTTTGTCGTTGTATAACTTATCCTCGCCATCTTTAAAAAAGTCGAAGGAGTCTTTGCTATACAAGGCTTCCGATTCTTCCTGTAATTGCCCATTAGGGAAATATTCTTTCAGGCTATACCGAATCATGGCATCCTTAACCAGAGAAGGCACAAAAACAGAAAGCGGTTTACCATCTTTATAATAAGAACATCTTCTTAAAATACGTTCATGCTTTTTATCATATTCTTCCATATAGGAGAGCTGACCGCTGTCGTAATAATCCTGCCATAATGTGGAATTGCCTTCATAGTATTGAACGTACGATTTAAGTTTTTTGCTTTCATAATACTTTTTCAACTCATCCTTCCTGTCAGATGTGGGCCTGAATACACGCTCCTCTACTCCATCAGGATAGTAATTAGTGTACTGAGTAAGTTTTCCATCGGTGTAATATCCTTTATGCAAAATACTTCCATCGGGATAATGATCCTCTATCAAACCATTGCATAAATGTCCATCGAAATATTTACGAACTGAATCGCCGCCCAATTTTGGATTATATTTATCGTAAAACTGAATTCCAAAAGCGGAGTCGTTGACTTGGGCAAAAGTATGAACTATTGCACCCAATGTTTGTCCTTGAGCAATTGTAAGCGAGATTAAAAAAACAACAAATAAAATGCTAAAAGGTAACCTCTCTTTCATACTTATTAATGCAATCCGGCATGGGCCAGGTACCGCTCGGCGTCCATAGCGGCCATACAGCCGCTACCAGCCGCGGTAACAGCCTGACGGTAGTTTTTATCCTGTGCATCGCCACAAGCAAACACACCGGGAATATTGGTTTTAGAGGTGCCGGGAATGGTTTGTAAATAGCCTTGTTCATCCATATCAATCCACCCTTTGAAAATATCAGTATTAGGCTGATGGCCGATAGCCACAAAAAAACCTGTAATATCCAGGATGCGCTCTTCTTTCGTAATTGTATTTAATACGGCTGCACTGGTAACGCTTTTTTCGCCCAAAATTTCCAATGTTTCGGTATTGAAAAGGACTTCAATATTAGGGGTATTAAATACTCTGTGCTGCATAGCTTTTGATGCTCTGAGTTCATTTTTACGCACAATCATATATACTTTGTTACAAAGTTTGGCCAAATAGGTAGCTTCTTCAGCAGCAGTATCTCCTCCTCCAACTATTGCTACATCCTGTTTACGGAAAAAGTAACCATCGCAAACCGCACAGGCAGAAACACCAAAACCGTTTAGTTTTTGCTCCGATGGCAAACCCAACCACTTGGCTGACGCACCCGTAGCAATAATTATAGAATCAGCCAACAGGGTTTCCTTTTCTTCTACCACCACTTTAAAAGGCGCTTTTGAAAAATCAACAGAACTTACGTATGACCATCTGATATCCGTACCAAAACGGGCAGCTTGCTTACGGAAATGCTCCATCATTTCAGGGCCTTGTATTCCATCGGGGTAACCGGGATAGTTTTCCACATCGGTAGTAATGGTTAATTGTCCGCCGGGTTGCAAACCTGCAATCATGATGGGTTGCATGTCGGCACGGGCAGCATATATAGCAGCGGTATATCCGGCAGGGCCGGAACCAATAATCAGGCATTTTTTCTTTTCTTCTGTTGTCATATTTTTATTTAATGGAATGTTCGTTTAAGCGTGCCAAATTAATCTAAAAGCAATAAGTAAAGTGTGATTTTTTACAGAATCATTTGCAATATACTGTATCAAAAGATGTGCCATAGCCGCACCAAATGCCCAGCCCGCCATTTATATTGCCTGTTACAGGCGCCGGTGAGCCAAAAGGATTGCCCACATTGCTTAACTGATAGTAATATTCATTAAAGAATTGATAGGAGACTGTACTAATCGTGCAAAATTCAATAATGCACGTCTCGCCTTTTTTAAAATATCCGCGTTCGGCATTGGTATCGTCTTTGGCTTGTGAACCGGGAAACCTGCCCCTGTCGAAAAAAAATTCAAATTTCTGGCCATTAATAAATGCATCATTAAAAGCTGACTGATAGGGAGGAACAAAGGCCGTGTCTTGCCCTATCCTTTCTACAAGCCATCTGTAGCAGTTTCCGAGTGCAGGCGGGTCATGAAGAATAGCCCACAAATAGCCCAGTGAATCGTTCCCGGTCTGAAGCTGGAACCAGGTTGAATCTAAAGGAATGGCGGGCAAAATAGTAGTTGCTGCGGTGAGTGTCTGTCCCTGGGCATTTACCGTTAAATTGTATGTTCTGCCTGAAACGCCTCTCATCTTGGGTGTAGCATACAATCCGAGTGTAGGAATTGCTTCTATCATGGTATCAGTGGTTACCCCGTCATTTACTGTAATTTTAGCGCCGTGAACAATGTCCTCTGTTAATACGCTGTTGGCAGATGTGTTTCCAAAGAAAGCGAAATTATGGGTAAGGAATAGGTAGGCCGGATAACCGGGCTGCACATACCCGTCCACACAAATTTGAGAGGGCGGCTGAGGCAATACCAGGTTGACATTCTTTTGACAGCCGGCAATAGCAAAGATAAAAATGAATCCAAAAATATATTTTATGTTTATCTTCATTTTCTGTTAAAAATTAAAGTTCCACATTACAGATGGAAGTACCGGAAACAATGAAACCTGCTTGGCTTGTATAGTGAGTGAATTGTTATATATATTCCCATGAATATCGAAATAAATAAAATAGGGATTATACCTGTCATACGCGTTATACACTGAAAAAGTCCAACTCGTTTTAAAGTTCTTTTCCCACTTCGGCCGGCGGTCCACATAAGGTGTATCAATTCCTTTCTTTTGCATTTTACTTTCGAAGCGTTGCTGCCGTTTCGCCAACCGGTTTTTGCGGTCAGGAGTATATGTAGCGGCTAAGTCAAGCCGGTCGTAAGGCGCAAGCCGGTAACCGTTTACACTGGTATATTGCTGCAGCAAATTACCTTCAACAATATACCAGCCCGAAGGCATGGTCAGGGCTTCGCCCGAAGCAAAAACAAATACCGATGAAAAGGTCCAGCGGTCATTCAACTGAAAATTTGCTACCGCAGAAATATCATTCCGCCGGTCATACTTGGCATAAAAAGTCTGGCCATTATTTAAGTCGGCAAAGGTTTCATTGGTCCATGATAGAGTGTAACCAATCCAACCATTAAACCTGCCCGATTTCTTTTTGAGGAAAAATTCAAAACCATAAGCCTGTCCGTTTCCAAACGTAAAATTTTCATCGGGATTGGCCGAAGAGTTTTGATCCGGCGTAACGCCATTTTTATATTCAATCAGGTTATGCATATCTTTATAATACGTTTCAATAGAAGATTCATAGAGATTATCTTTAAAGTTGCGATAATAACCAAGCGCATATTGGTCTCCTGTTGTGGGTTGAACCATGGAAGTGCTCGGGAACCATATATCTGTCGGCAGTGATACTGAACTGATAGATGCCAAATGAATGTATTGAATATTGCGGCTATATCCCATTTTAATGGAAGATTCACCGTTTAGTTGGTAACGGAATGAAATACGGGGTTCCAAACCTCCATACAGCGCAATATTCTGGAATGTTTTATAATGGATTGTATCAATATTTACCCCCTGGCTATTTTGGTTGTATCGGTCGAACGGGCCTATCTGCTGAAAAATAGAATATCTCAACCCGCCTTCAATTTTTATACGGTCACTCAATTCGAATGCATCGGTAATATAAGCTGCTCCTTCATTTCCATATAATTTCTGAACGCTGTTAATGCTAAAGTTAACGCTCGGTTCATCGGCGGATATCTCACTTGGGATAAAGACATGCAGGGTATATTCCAATCCATACTTTATATGATGTTTTATGGTTGGCATCCAATCGAAATTATATTTTGCATGATAGTCATGTATTCCGGAGAACAATGAAAAACTAAAACCCGATTCCGTTCCGCCGAATTTGAAATTGTAATCAGTATAATCTAACGAAAGGTTGGAAATAACTTTATCGCTGTAAATGTGAGACCAATTAATAGCAGCTATTCCATTTCCCCAAGGGACTTGAGCGCCAAATCCGGCATCAGCATCATCAAACGTAAATACATCCTGCCCGAAATATCCGCTTACAGATAACTGATCTTTTTTAGACAGGTTCCAATTTATCTTTCCGTTCAAATCGTAGAAATAGTACTTGGTACCATAAAATGCCGAGGTCTTACTAAGTATGGGCGGCTGAAGGAAAATATCAAGATAGGTTCTTCTTACAGAGAAAATAAAAGAAGCGGTATCCTTTTTAATTGGCCCCTGAATAGTAAGGTGCGATGCAATGAGCCCAATACCGCCATTGACATGAATCCCGTCCATATCTCCATCTTTCGATTGTATGTCGAGCACCGAAGAAATGCGCCCTCCAAAATTGGCAGGCATATTGCCTTTTGTCAGTTCCACACTGCTCAATGCATCGGAATTAAATATGGAAAAGAAACCCAGCAGGTGGCCTGCATTATAAACCGTGGCTCCGTCCAGCAAAACCAAATTTTGGTCGGGGCCGCCGCCACGCACATAAAACCCGGTATTGGCATCACCGCCACTCATAACTCCCGGCAAAAGCTGTATGACTTTTAAAATATCAGGTTCCCCGAAAAACACGGGAATAGTTTTTAAGTCTTTTGTATCTAACTTAATAGTACCCATTTGAGAACCGGTGACATTCTTATCGGGGCGGTCTGCGGTAATCTTTACCTCCTGGGCGTTTTCAGAAGAAGAAGCAAGGCTTATATTAACATGAATATTGGCAGAGACTTTTATGGGAATTATGGTATCGCGATAGCTGAGAATTGATAGATGCAAGTGATAACTGCCCGCATGAATTGAAAAGCTATAAAAGCCATTAACATCGGTTGCTGCACCCTGACGGGTTTCATCGGTATAAACACTTACCCCCGGCAGGGTTTGCCCGGTAGAAGCATCCTTTATATAACCTGAAACCTTAAATTCCTGAGAATACGCACCTATGGTAATAGAGCAGAAAATTAAAGAGAACAGAAAAATGCGCATATAAATGTAGAAACTCTTAATTGTAAGAGGGACGTGCAAAAATAGATAAAACTTTAATGGGGTGTAAATGAATATTGTCGGGATGACGGGATTCTTACTCGCAACCTCACCTCCCGCAATAGCTGCGGGATGCGCTAACCGGGCTGCAATCTTTCAAAATATTGTCGGGATGACGGGATTCGAACTCGCGACCTCACCCACCCCAAGGGTGTGCGCTAACCGGGCTGCGCTACATCCCGAACAATAATTTGAAAACCGAAAGGTACATATAGCAAATGCCATATATTCCTATTAACTCTTTTTGGGTAAGTCTTTTTGGGGTGCACGAATCAAATACCCTGAAAAATTAACAGCGCAAAGGTAATTTTATTTAAAAAACAACCAAGTCATATTTAATTATACACCAATACCTTTATAATTCTTCTTTATTGATTTCTATGTGATTAGTGGTATTCAACAATTGGAAAAACAAATACTCGCAGATAATAAAATAGGTTAATTTCTAAAAAATGCCTATCTTAGTTGCCTGTAATTAACCTGTTTTATAGAACCTTCCTTTTAATTAACAATTTATTTAAGCATGAGAAAATCATTACTACTATTTTTTGGCGCGGCATTATTAGGGTTTAACTTACAGTTAAAAGCCCAATGTTTTGGTACAGTTAACTTAGATGCAACGGCTTCGGCTAATGCCAATACATTTACGATTACCACAGCGTTTCCGAATGAACTTATTTTAATATCGTATGACGGTTGGCCCGGCCCCGCTTCAGG